>JBBRIK010000801.1:0-3804 GCA_038221045.1 Gemmatales bacterium | reverse complement strand
TGGTTGGGCTGTCGGCCCACAACCCGGCCGTGATCGAACTGGCCGAGGAGAAGGGTTGGGACGTTGACTATTACATGTGCTGTCTCTATTACCTGACCCGGCCACGCGAGGAGTACCGGAAGTTGCTCGGCGGCGACCTGCCGCTGGGGGAGATCTATTTGCCGTCCGATCCGCCGCGCATGTTCAGGGTGGTGCGCGCCGTCAAGAAGCCGTGCCTGGTGTACAAGGTGCTGGCGGCCGGGCGGCGCATCGGCAGCAAGGGGGAAGTTCGCGAGAGCTTCAAGACGGCCCTGGAGACGATCAAGCCGATGGACGCGATGATCGTCGGCATGTATCAGCAGTTCGGCGATCAGGTGGGCGAGAACGCGGCCTTGGTGCGGGAACTGTGTGCCGCGCCGCGTTGAGGCGCGACGTGTGAACGCTCCAGGTCTGACCACGTCGAAGCCGGGTTCCGATGGAGACCGCTCTCTGCTTTCCCTGCTGGATTTCCCAATGAAGACGAACAATCTCGAACTGGTTCCTCACGCCCCCGAACATCTCCGGGCGCTCATCGAGGGGCCTGAACAGTACGAATCCCGCTTCGGCATCCGGCCAGCCCAGGGACTGCGCGATTTCATCGTGTCCGCAGACGTGTCACCGGCCTACCTCGCCCGGCTCAACGCCGCGACGGAGGCCGATCCGTGGACGCATGGATTCGCCCTCGTCCATCCAGCCAGCCGCCTCGTGATCGGCATGGCCAGTTTCAAGGGGCCGCCCGACGCCGATGGCGTGGTCGAGATCGCTTACGGCGTCGTCCCGGCGTACCAGGGCAAGGGCTTCGCCTCCGAAGCGGCCCACGCCCTGGTCCTCTTTGCCTTCGCCAGCGGTCGCGTTCGCATGATCCGGGCGCACACGCTGCCGGAACCCAATGCCTCGACGAGAGTGCTGATGAAGTGTGGGTTCACGCGCGTGGGCGAGCTCATGGACCCCGAGGACGGTCTGGTCTGGAGATGGGAGAAGTACAACGAAGTTCAGGACGGGCAGAGTATAACATCCCTTTAACATTCCAGCGCTGGATCGCCTGGAGTGTACCCGAATTCGGGTCGCTCAAAAGCCACCCCACAACCCGCCTCCTGGCGAATTCGGCTACAAGTATCGCTGTAGCGGTAGGCTGGCATGAAAGATCATTGCGTAGGGCGGCTCTCCTAAGCCGTCCGTCTCGCTCTCCCGATGCGGAAGGACGGCTCAGGAGAGCCGTCCTACTTGACCAAGTTCCGCGCCCTGCAAGATCCTGACAGTCCTCCAGTATGATTCAACTGATGACGAGACCCACGACCACGTCGTAACAGGCGTGGGCTCCGACGGCGACGCCGAAACCGCGTCCCATGTAGACCAGCGCGAAGAACAGGCCGGCGATCGTGCGAAAGAGAAACGTGTAGCTCTCCAGCGGCTCGCCATGCGGGCCGAGGTGATGCGCCGCCGAGAACACCAGGGCCGACGACAGGGCTGATAGTCCTATCGCCAGCAGCCCCGAAACTCCGAAACTCTTCAGCCCCGCGAAAAGGCCGGAGAAAAGAAGCAAGCGGAACAGCATTTCCTCGTAGATACCAGCGCCGACGAATGTGATTACCTGTCCCACGGCGGGATTGAGCGGAGGCCCGACGTTCATTTCGAGACCGAGATAATCGACCAGCGGACCCAACCCGCGGCTGATCCCCCACAACCCCAGCGCAAAGGCGACGCTCTCCAGGATCATGCCACACAGCACGCCGAACAAATCGCCCGGCCGGTCGTGCCAGCAGCGCAGGTTCCAGAGCAGCAACACGGCGAGAAGCAGGATTGGCGCCCAGAAGTGTTGTTTCATCCCGGCGGAGGCGAGTCCCTGTCGCAGCCAGCTATCCGCTCCATTGCGAAGATACTCGGGATGGTCCCCGCCGAGCGAGGATACGCCGAGTTCATAGACGGCCAGCAGCGGCAGCAGAAAGAGCAGGCACGGCCAGGGATGCCGCGTCGCACGCAGGTAGTCGCTCCGCTGGGCCATCATCGCTTCCCCGTCACAGCGCCCATTCTGGATAGCGCGCACCGAGAGTTCGGCGACGCTCCTCGGCACTCAGCGCCCGGACAATACTGTGACTGTCGCCCTGCGACAGATCGAGATAGCGCGGCACCGGCAACCCGCGCCCCTGACTATCCGTCAGCAGAAGGACGACCGGACGAGCGGGAGCCTGCAAGTCATGACGGCCCGCGACGGCGGCGACCACGCCTGCCAGAGCTCCATCCGCCAGTTCGACGACGGAGCCAGCCGGATAGAAGGAGAGCTGCAAGAGGCGTTCGGCGAAGTGACGATCGAACTGCCCCTTCTCGGCGAGCAGCAGCACGTCGGTCATCGCCGTTCGCGTCTCACGCGCGGGTCGATACGGTCGGGCCTGGCAGGCAGCGGCATAAACGTCGCACACCGCCAGCAGACGGACAAGGGGCGACAGTTGGCCTTCCTTCAGGCCATGGGGATAGCCGGTCCCATCGAGGCGTTCGTGGTGAGCGTCGGCGGTCTCGGCCAGCCACGGAGTGTTCGGGAAGGAGCGAGCCATCAACTGCGCGCCGATTCGGCAATGGCTCTCGATGGTGCGCTTGCTCTCGTCGTCGAGCGGCCCCGTACTGCTGAGCAGTTCGGGAGACAGGCGCAACATGCCGGCGTCGTGGAGCAGGGCCGCGAGGACGGACTCGGCCAATCGGCCGCGCAGGTCCGGTTCGTGTCGAGCGAGACGGGCCATCACCTGAGCAACGGTCAGACTGTGTCCGGCGACGAGGCGGGCCACCCAGCCGCGCTCCGCCACGGGAGCGGGAGGCTGAATGAAACGCAGAGGCACACTCTCCGACGCCTCATCGATCAGCGTCTCGGCCAGCTCGCTCATTGCGTTCAGATCGGCGGGAGCGTTCCTGTCGAGGCAATCGAGGAAATCGGCCAGGCTCCCAAGCCGGCTTTGTTCCACGCGCTGCCGGCGCAGGGCAAGAGCGAGCGAGCCGAGTTTTTGCGTCGCGGTGGCCAGGAGCGACTCGATACTCTCGCACATTTGCAGCTGCCCGCCCGCTGAATCGGGCAGACCGGCGACGAGGCGCAGGGCTGCCTCGGCGAGAGCGGTCGTCTCGCGGTAGAGGGCAGTCAGGAGCGCGCCCGGCTCGCGGACCAACGGCTCGGCCTGATACTCGCGCAGGGCCTGGATCAACTCCCGCCCCTTCTCGATGGCGCGGCGCGCGCGGGCCGTCAGTTGCGTTGGAAGCGGACGTTCGATCGGCGATGCCGGCTTGACCGCGGCGTCGAGATGCCGTCGATGATCGGTCTCGGTCGTGGTCTGGTGTTCGAGCTCCCACAAGCGCGCCAGTCCGGGCGGCTCGTGGTCGGTGAGGTTCGCGACTGCGGCTTCGCCGGCGTCCTGAGCGTGGCTTCGTGCCTGCTCGAGACGTTGGCGAAGGGCGCTGATCTTGTGCAGGATTCCCTGGCTGTCGCCTGTCATTGCCCATCTCCCCCTGTCTCTCGCGCCGCCTCGGGCGGAGGCCGCGCGGAGGGCTAACGACATCTATCGGCCAGAGCGTTGACCAATCTTGAGCGAGACTCGATGAGCGAGGCTCTTTGGTCGGGGAATAGCTAAAATGACAGGGATACCGGTTGAAACTTGTCGAGAGACTGCCGCCATGAACTCGCTGGAAACTTCTCGAAACTCGACTTCGGAGGCCTCCGCGCGCGGCGAGGGATTGCGCGTCCTCGTCGTCGATGACGAGCGGCTGCACGCCGAGACGGTGGCCGAGACGCTGGAGCGCATCGGCTAC
>JBBRIK010000800.1:0-3813 GCA_038221045.1 Gemmatales bacterium | reverse complement strand
GACTCCGCTCGATGAATCGGCAACCTGGAACCTCGAACGGCTGAACGTGCCTTATGTGACAACCAAGCGCGCGGCCGAAGAACTGGCGCTGACGCAACGAGGCAATTGCGACGTCGTCGTGGTAAACCCCGCCAGCGTCGTGGGGCCGGACGACTTTTCGGGCAGCGAGTTCGGCAGACTTTGCAAGCGCTTCTGGCGCGGCTGTCTGCGCTACTTTTTCGGCGGCGGCAATAACTTCGTGGACGTCCGCGATGTGGCGTCCGGCATCCTTCTCGCCGCCCGCCACGGCCGAAGCGGTCAGCGCTACATCCTCGGCGGCGAGAACCGGACCTATGCGGAATTCTTCACCCTGCTGGAGCAGGCGTCCCGGCGGCCCATGTTTCGGCTTCGGTTGCCGGTGTTCGTGGCCCGCGCCGCGGCGGCGGTTCGAGATTGTCTTCCCTCGTCGCGGCGGCGGCCTTACCTGAGTCGAGGCCGGGCTCAGTTGCTGGGGTGGTATTTCCACTGCGACTCGTCGAGGGCGACGGCGGAACTGGGCTATCGACCCCGGTCCCTCGTCGAATCGCTCAGGGACGCCCACACCTTCTGGACACGGAAAGAGCCGGTATGACCACCGCTGGATCCGCAGCAAGTTCGTCGAGGGAACCCGAGGCTCGTTTCTGGGCCGGCCGATCGGTATGCGTCACCGGCGGCACCGGCTTTCTCGGCTATCACCTCGTCAAGCAACTGCTGGCGCTGGGAGCGCGTGTCCGCGTTCTCGCCTTGCCCCCTCCGGCCGATCATCCGCTGCTCTCCCTTCCCGAAGTCGAGATGCTCGCGGGCGACATCTGCGATCCGCAGTGCGTGCGCTCGGCCGTGGCCGGGTGCGCGACGATCTTCCACACGGCGGGGATCATCGCCTTTTGGGGGCCGGCCCTGCAGCGCATTCACGCCGTTCATGTCGAAGGGACCACGAACGTCCTCCGGGCCGCCGAGGCGGGGAGCCGGATTGTGCATACTTCGAGCGTCATGGCCGTCGGTCCCTCGCAGCGCGGCGGCGAACAGACGGAAGACAGTCCCTTTCAGAGAGATGCCCTGTGCCTGCCCTACGTTCGGGCCAAGCTCGCGGCGGAAGAGATCGCCCTGCGGGCGGCGGAGTCGCAGGACGTCGTCGTGACCAACCCGACCTATCTCCTTGGGCCGGAGGATTACGAGCCTTCGCCGATGGGTCACTACTGTGTGCGCTTCTGGAAGGGCCGGGCGCCTGTGGTGTTGCCAGGAGGACAGAACCTCGTCGATGTGCGCGACGTGGCGACGGGCCATCTTCTCGCGGCCGAGCACGGCCGGGTGGGACGACGTTACATCCTGGGCGGAGAGAATCACGACTATCGATCGCTCGCGGGGATGCTGGCGGAGGCAGCCGGCTTTCGCCCGCGCGCGTTGCTGTCGCTGCCCTGGTCGGGAATGTATCTGACGGGCGTTCTGGCGGAATGGCGCTTCTGGTTGACCGGGGAAAAGCCCTATCCGTCGCGTGGCCATGCTCACCTTCATCGCTTCGAGTGGTTCAGCAATTCGTCTCGGGCGATGGAGGAGCTGGGCTATCGTCCTCGGCCCTTGCGGCAGGCACTGACGGAATCGTTGAACTGGCACCGTTCGCGCGCATCGCTTCAACTGCGCGGGGTCAACCGCTGGCTGATGCGGCCTGCGGGGTGAGTGTACCCCGTTTGCGAGGGGATCGGCGCGCGGACTTCTTCCAGGATGTCGCCGAGCAAGGTCTGCTCCAACTCGACCAGCATACGGGCCGCCGTCGCGCCATCGAGGACGCGATGGTCGAAGGTCAGCCGCATGGGTAAGGCGCCGTCTTCTTCCAGTGGAGCGCAATGGAGAGCGGTGGTCCAGGGCGTCACGAGGGCCAGGGTCCCCGCACCCATTCCTCCTGTGACGCTGACGCCGAAGGTGCCAAGGCAGCGCGCGCGTTGCGAACCCCACCAATCGACCCCGATCCACCAGGCCAGGCGGCGCAGCGGCCAGGGCAAACGCGCGATCCGCAGCGCGCGGCGATAGGAGCCGACGCTTTCGAGGGGGGCTTCCTTGCACTGACGCAGCCAGCTCGCGACCTCAACCAGCGAGAGTTGTTCCGGCCGTCGCAGTTGAGCGGTCAGGATCACCGACTCATCGGCGAAGTGTCGTTCGACCACGACGGCGGCGACGTTCTCCGGATGTTCGTAGAAGCGAGGCCAGGGAAGAGGCAGATAGGCTCGGCGCAGCACCGGGTGCCGGGCGGCGACGATGGCATAGGCCTTGGTCAGGAGGGCGCACCAACTCAGGCGCGGCGAAGCGAGAGCGCGAGCATTGACGAGCGGGGCGAGCCGCATCCGGCGCTCGATTGGAACGAGAGGCCGATTGCGGCTGGCGTGCAGAAAATCGATGACCAGGCGTCGATAGAGCGATATGGGCCGGCTGTGGCCTCTGAGGTGTGACATCCGTGTCTCTCTGGCGTGTCGAAGGCGAACCCCGCCGCTGATGATGCAGAGAAGCTGGAGAAAATACAATGCAGGATGTTTCTCCGGTGCCGCTGTTGAGGTTGGCGGGCGACTTTCCCCAGCGAGCCGGGAGCGTAAGCGACCGGAGTATTCGCATCACTCCGGTCGCTTACGCTCCCAGTTCGCCAATCTCGCACCGTAGAATTAGAGCCATCCTTGCCCTTCTTCCTTGATGATTGTCCGCATCGCTTCCAGCCAGGCAGGATGATCGTTCAGGCACGGGCATGGATGCAGCACCTCGCCGCCGGCGTGGAGGAAGGTCTCTTTCGCCTCGTGGCCGATCTCATCGACCGTCTCCAGGCAGTCCGCCGTGAAGCCGGGCAGGGCCACGAACACCTTCTTCGCTCCCGCTTTCGCCAGCTCGACGAGTTTGTTTTCCGTGTAGGGCTTGAGCCATTCCTTGCGGCCAAACAGCGACTGATACGTCTGCGTCCACTTCTCGCGCGGCCAATCCAGTCGCTCCATCAGCTTTGCGGTCGTCTCTTCGACGTGGTGGGGATAGGGGTCGCCGCGCTCGGCATATTCGATCGGAATGCCGTGAAAGCTCAGCAGATAGTGATCCGGCTGCCATGACAACTTGGCCAGGTCTTCCTTGATGACCGTCGCCATCGCGTCGAGGTAGGCCGGATGAACGTGATAGGACGTGATGACGCGCAGGGCCGGCACGCGCCGCTCCGCCATCAGGGCCTTGAAGAGCGTGTCGGTCGCCGAGGCGGTCGTCGTCGCGGAATACTGCGGATACATCGGCAGCACAATCAGGCGATCCACTCCCTGTTCGATCAGTTCGCGCAGGACGGCCGCGAGAGGAGGATTGCCGACCTGCATGCCGAATCGCACGGGTACGTCCGGCAGCAACTTCTGAAGCGCATCGGTCTGCAACTTCGTGATGTGCAGCAGGGGGGAGCCAGTCATGTCGTTCCAGATGCGGCGATACTTGGCGGCGGAGCGCGACGGCCGAAACGGCAGGATGAAACAGTTGAGGATGAACCACCACTTGAGGCGAGGCACCTCGATGACGCGTGGATCGCCGAGGAACTGGCGGAGGTAGCGGCGCAGGGCGGGCGCCGTCGGAGCGTCAGGAGTACCGAGCTGGACCAGAAGAACAGCAGCCGACATGAAGTTTCACTTTCCGCGCCAGGGTTCTTGCTTTGCGTTTCGCGCTCCGCTCAGAGTCTATTCCAGAAGGCTGGATCGCGGGAGGGGGGGGCTGCAGCCCAGCCCGGTGGCGTCTCTTGCTCGGGAGGAGCCGCGCCCCCCCCCGCCCGGGTTAACGCCATCTCTTGCGCGGGAC
>JBBRIK010000799.1:0-3816 GCA_038221045.1 Gemmatales bacterium | reverse complement strand
TCCCTGCGGGCCGCGGCTCGTTGAGTATATTGTTCACGCGCCCCGCGCTCCTCGGTTCTCAGCGCCGCTCACTTCGCCACCTTCTCCAGGAGCACGTTCACCTGCCGCTCGGTCAGCTTTCTCTTCGCCAGCGCGCGCAGTTCGTCCAGCCCCTCGGGGTTGCGGCCGTAGTACTTCGGCTCGGGCTTGAACAGGTCGCGGAATTGCATCACCAAAATGTCGCGGCGACCAACCAAGTCGCGGGAGAACTCGGCTTCCTGGCGCGCGGCCATTTGAGAGGCATGGCGGGCGCGAGCCTGGATTTCGGCGATCAGGTCTCCATCGATGTTGAAAATATTCACCCCCGGCAGCTCCGGCGCCTTCTCCGGCAGCTCCTGGACAAGCATCTCGACGTAGCCGGTAAGCAGGATTCTTGCCGCCTCCCGTCTACCCTTGGGAAACGCGGTCCCTCTCAGGTCCACGGCACTCGCCAGGTAACTGTACATCAGCCCGCGTTGCAGCGGATCGCGGCTAATTGCCAGGCACTTGGCGGCGTACTTTCGTACTCGCTCGGCGTGCTTGCCGATATCGCTCTGCCCCGCGACGTGAGCGACTTCGTACCAGATGCGGGCTTGGTCGTCCTTCGCGGGAAACTGGTTCGCGAGTTTGTCCGCCAGCTTTTCGAGCTCGGCGAACTTCTCTTCGCTGCCGTGGCGGTACTCGACGTCGAACTTGTACAGTTCCTTCCGCAGCTCCGGCGACGGGTCCGGCACGCGGTCGAGTTTCTTCGGGGCGGGTGGCTCCGGTAACGGGGCCAAGGAGCCGAGGGCCACAAGCCATTGGAGGGATAGGATCAACATGCAGGCTCTCCTTAAACGGCCTTGACCAAGTTCCCCTTACTAAGACGAACGAGACCCCCGTGGCGTTTACCTCCCGGGAAATCAAAGAGATCGGGAGTCGTTTCGATCTGCCATCCTCTTGAAGGAAACGACTCCCGACCCCGTTGATTTCTTCTGAGGCTTGCGAGACGAGGGAAGCAGGAATAGAATCCGAGGATTAGTTCGCGGACGGGCACTCCGCATCGAGTCCTCTTCGTTCCTGGTTATTTCCCTGGGAGGATTGTCGTTGGCCTCTGGGCTAACGCGACGCCATGCTTGAACGTGTTGATACCGATCGGTTGCTGCCCGAAAACGTGGCCTTTGAGAAGTTTCGCCAACACCATCTCCGTCTCTACGAGTTGGCTGGCCGCTTCTTGGCCGCCAACCGTTGTCGTGACCTGCGGATCGTGGATGCCGCCTCGGGGGTCGGCTTCGGTTACGACTACCTCGCCCCCCATGGGAACTACGTGGGGTTGGACCTTTCGCCGGAGACCGTCAACGATGCCCAGAAGCGCCGGCCCTCGGCCACGTACCTGGTCCGCAATCTGGAGGATAGCCAAACATTCCGCGACTTGTCGCCGATTGACGTCATGGTGTCGTTCGAGACAGCCGAGCACCTGATCGATCCGGATCAGTTCCTTCGTTCCATTCGCGCGACTTTGCGGCCGGAATCCGGCTACCTGCTCTTCTCGGCCCCAACCTGCCTGACGCGGGACTTCGACCCCTACCATCGCCACGACCGCACGGTTGACCAGTGGCGATCCGCTCTGATCCGAGCCGGGTTCGTGGTTGTGGCCGAGGAGGTGATGCCGATCGCGACCACGTTTCGCCAGTTCTTCCGGACGGTCCCGACGACCTGGGGGCAGCAGGCGCGGATCGTTGGGTTTATCCTCCTCCATCCCCGTTACCTTTGGAACCGGTTGTGGAACTGGATTATCAAGGGGCGGTTTGTCTGGACGAGCCATTACTTTGCCTGCCGGTTGGCTAGCACGCCCATGCCGCCGCCGTAGCCCGGAAGGTGTTGTTTTCTACGAGCCGCGACCGTTCGGGAGGGCTGTTCGCAGCGTCGCGCCGACGCTCCCTAACGGTCGCGGCTCGTAGAACCCACTTCCGGGACAGACCCTAAGTCGGACTGGGGCTGGTCGAGACGGTGCCGATCTTCCTGTACGCGATCTGACTTTTCAGCGCTCCCGGTGCGTTGTACCCCACGTTAATGCGGCCGGAGGTTGGGCTGTCCGCGTTTTTGTTGACTACGGCGCCGCCGCTCACGTCGGCGACGAAGAGGGAGTCCACGCCCGTCCCGCCGTCCACCAGGAAGGCTGCGTAGCCGCTGAGTGTGTCCACCGACACGAGGAAGAGGTCGCTGCCGGCGCCCGCATACAGGCCGGTCGCCGTCGCCGCGGCCTTGGAGGTGACGTTGTAGACGTCGTTGCCCTGCGAGCCATTGAGGGTCAGCGCGGTCATGCCCGCGTAGTAGACGTCGGCCGCATCGCTTCGGCTCAGATCATTGTCCGTGAGATCGTAGGTGCGCTTCGCGGCATCGCCCTGGTCGTTGAAGGTCACCTCCTCCGTGCTGCCGCTGCCGCGGAGAAAGATTTCGCCCTGGATGCTGCTCAGCGAGTTGGCCGTGCTGCCGAGATCGTAGAAGGCGGCGCAGCGTGACCAGGCGCGCCTTGGGATCACCGAAGAGGCCTCGGACGGTGGCCTCGGGCCGGAAGCCGGGGCAGCGATACGTGTCGGGAAGACGCATGAATTTTCGCATTCAAGAATCATGCCAGGTTTCCAGGCTCGAAGAAACACGAAAACCAGGGAAAAACGGCCCCAAACGGCTCGATCCGGGTGAATTCTTACCCACTCACTTGGGAGAAGAGCCATTAATAAGTTGTGTGCCCGAGGTGCCCGCGCCCAGTACGATGCCGAAACCGAGCACATTGGCGTTTGTCGCGTTCTGAACGGTGAACCCGTCGATCGTGACGTTGTTGGCGGTGACGTTGAAGAGCGTTTGCCCATTATTGGAACCGGCATCCAGGATCGACGCAGCCAATGGGGTGGGCATTCCGGCATGGGGCCGCACTGGCAGCGGATGGTGTACTCCGTCGTGTAGCGATTGGTCCAGCCGCCCATCAAGTCATCGACGACAACGAGGGCGGCATCGAAGTCCCCGGGTTCCTCGGCCAGCCGGGCGGCGGCGTCGGCGGCGGCCCTGGCTGCAATCCCGTCGGCGTCCAGTGCAAGGAGCGCGTCCAGCAGGTCCGTCACATGGTCCTTGCCCATGGGGTTAGCGAGGAGGAGCGGCAACAGTTCAGGACCGGTCCTCTCCGGATTCAATACGGTGCGGAGATACTGCTGGAAGCGGTCATAGTTACGTGGTAAGCCTTGTAGCTCCCGCTGAACCGGGAGCAGCGGAACGAAGTTAAATCTCATGAGCGATACCCACTGCAGCGCGGCTGTCCGACGGACGCTTCCAAACGAAGTCGAGGAAATGTCAGGAAGCTTTTCCCCATTATTTCTCTGGCTCAGCAGAAAGCGCCGGCACATTCTTGCCGCGGTTGTAGACCTCTATCGCGGAGATGCCGTCTCGTTCCCCCAACGTGTAGGCGTGCCGCTTGAGGGACGAGCCAAGGAAGAAGACCATCACGCCGCCGACAAACGTGCCCGCTGCCAGCACCACCCAGTGCCACCCGTTACCGAACAATCCGGCGATCGGAGCGAAGCCCGCGCCAGGAACGGCGAGCATGGCAGGAAGAAGACCAAGGTAGTAAAGGCGATCCCCGATAATCCACCACCACGCCGCTCGGTGCTGCTGGCGTACCAGTTCCTCGTAGTAGGGATAGTCGAGGGACATTTTCGTTTGCACCGTCGAACGGCGAAGTTTAGGCGGCGTCCAGATATACTTCGGGGCGAACTTCGTTTCGGCGGATTCACTTTATTGGCTGGTCCCGTGTTTACCCCTTCGGGG
>JBBRIK010000798.1:0-3817 GCA_038221045.1 Gemmatales bacterium | reverse complement strand
CCTTTTCTGTCACCCGATCAACTCGCGGACCCGGCCCGCCGGGCCGCTCAGTATCGCATCCCGCTCATCAATCAGGTCGCGGTCCTGGGCGGCGATGCCACCGCGGCGCGACACCGGACGATCCTCTATGGGCTGCGCTATCTGATCACCGAGCAGGATCGCTTGCTGGCCGTCGCTCGCCACGATGTCGAGGCGCTGCAAAACTGGCGCATCGCCGTCCAGAATGGCCAGGTCGAGTTCAATCAGCGCTATCACCGCGAGTATCTGAACACCGAGAAGTATCGTGGCTTCGATGACGCCCTGGTCCGCCTCATGAACCTGCTCGAACTGCCTGGCATCGGCAAGGTGCTCAGCGGCGCGCTCTGGGTCGTGCGAACGCCCTATCGTCTGGTACGCGGTCTGATCGGCAAGGCGATGCGCCGGCCCGACGCGCCCAGCCTGCCGGAGTATCCCATCCTTGAGGACGCCATCGGAGGCTGGACCGATGCCCTGCGGCGCGAGGCGGCCCGGCAATCGGGCGTCCATCCGCTCTGGAACCACATTGCCCAGGGCTTCGCGAACGGCGGGCTGGCGGAACTGATCAAGGAGCGTTTCCTTCAGGGATTTCGGGGCTTTCAATTGTCCCTGGCCGACGAGACGGAACGGACGGCGCGAGCGATCTACGAGCAACTGGAGAAGAACCCTGCCGTGTTGAACACGCTTCGCAGCGGCAAGTTCGCTCTCGACATCGCCTCGATCAGCGGCGCCATCATCGCGGGGGGCATCGGCCTGCACGACCTCATCCTGGTACCGTTGGCCGCCTCGTTGACGCATCAACTGGTCGAGTTGATGGGCAAGTCCTATGTCGATGTGCAGCGCGAGACGACACGGCAGCGGCAGCAGATGCTGATGGGCCAGTACATCTCGTCGCCGCTCGCGGAGTGGCTGGCGCAGTGGCCGGCGACGGGAGGATCGGCCTTCGAGCGTCTCCAACTCGCCCTGCGCCGCATCCCTGAATCCGTCGTGCAGTTGCGCCACGCAATCGAGTCCAAGGGATAGGAAGTCGCGAGTTCCGCTTGCGGCGTAGCGGAGGAATACCGCTACGCCGCAAGCGGCAGAAGCGGAGGACACGAATGGGGCCGGAACCCCCGAACAACGATCTCCCCAACGCGCCGGTGGACGAGGCCGTCCTGCGCACTCTGTCGCCCGCCCTGCGCGCTCTCGAAAAGAACCTCCGCTCCTGGCTCGATGGCCGGCATGAGTACCCGCTCACCACGCTCACCCGCGCCGCGCTCGAAGGACAGGCTGTCGATCTGCGCCGCCGGGCCGACGATCTCGACGTCGATCGTCCCGTCCTCGTGATCGTCCTCATGGGCGGAACCGGCGTCGGCAAATCGACCTTGCTGAACGCACTCGCCGGCGATGAGGCCATTGCTCAGGCGTCCTTCCAGAGACCGACGACGCGCGACCCCGTCGTCTACTATCACGAGTCCGTCCGTCCCGATCGTCTCGATCCGGCCCTGAAGCATTGCCGGCTCGCCCAGCACAGCCGGCCGTCCCTGATGCACAAGGTCATCGTCGATACGCCGGACCTCGACAGCAACGACCTGTCCAATCGCGAGAAACTGACGCGCATTCTTCCCGTGGCCGACATCGTCCTCTACGTCGGCTCGCAGGAGAAGTATCACGACAAGCTCGGCTGGGAGTTGTTCCTTCAGCAGCGGAAACGCCGCGCCTTCGCATTCGTCCTTAACAAGTGGGACCGCTGCCTGCACGCCTTCACCAGCGGCGTTCGGCCCGACGAGGACCTCCTGCGCGACCTCCAGTCGGAGGGCTTCGAGAACCCCCTGGTGTTCCGCACCTGCGCCCAGAAGTGGGTCGATCTCCAAACAGCAGGCGACGGCAAGGCCAGGCCGGATGGGCTGCCGGAGGGAGAGCAGTTCGCCGACCTCGTTCACTGGCTCGAGATGGGCCTGACCCGGCTGGAAATCGAGGCGATCAAGGCGCGGGGCGTCAGCCAGTTGCTCCAGGCCGTCACCCATTCACTTGGCCAGGCCGCTCCTCCCGACCTTGCCGACGTGGCTCAGCGCACGAAAGCGGCGTGGGAGCATTCGCTCGCGGAAGAGGCGTCGAGCATGGCGGAGGTGCTGATCCACACGCTCGAACCCTATCAGCGCGAGATCGAGCATCAGTTTGCCCTGGAGGGCCAGCGTCGTTTTCGCGGCATCATGGCCGGCTACCTGCATCTGTTCAATCGCGTCCGCTATATGGGCAGCGCTCTGCGCGACCGCTTGCCGATGGTGCCGAAGTCGAACAACTCCGCTCCTGCCCCTGTCAACTGGGACCTGGCCGCCTTCAGCCGGGCGTGCAGCGATGCGGCCGCCGCCCGTTCCCTCGACGCCCGCATCAAGGCCCTCGTCAATCGGCTGCTCGTCGAGGCCGACGCGCAGGGTTTCCCGCTCAGCGTCCTGAGCGATCCCGTCGAGGCGACGGGCAAGCTCGACTGGCGGCAGCGTCACGCGCAATCGGTGATCGAGACGCTGAGCGAGATCGAGCGGCAGTGGACTCATCCGACAGGCCGGCGCAAGTTGACGCAGGTGTTGCTCGTCACCCTGGCCAACTGGGTGCCGTTGATCGCGCTGTTGGGAGCGTGCGTCCTGCTCTTGTGGCGGATCGTCATGATCGACGATTATCGTCCCGGCCTGAGCGATCTGCTGATTCCGCTGTTCGTGCTGCTGCTGGTCCTGGTGATCTTTCAGGTGTTGATCGCCGTCGTGTTGCCGATGCGCTGGTCGGCGATTCGAGGCGAGTTCGAGGAGCAGTTGGCCCGCCGTCTGACGGACGACCTGAAGGAGACATTCTGCAGTGTGCCGCTGACGGTGGCCGAGGCGTTGGCCCAGGAGCGCAAGAAGGTGGCGGGCTTGCAGGATGAGGTGAACGAGGTCGCCGGCTGGCTGCACCAGCGCGAGCAGGCGGCGACCATCGCGGGACTTTATGGAAGAGAATGATGAATGATGAATGATGAATGATGAATGATGAATGATGAATGAAAGACAAAAACCCTTTCGACCGCTTCCGGGTTGCTGTCTTTCATTCATCATTCATCATTTCTCTTGTTGGGGGTGCTGGATGATCGACGGCAAATGGATCGAGGGTCTTGGCCCGTTGTTGACGGCGAATGAGGCCGCCCGGCTCGCTCTCCAGGCGCGATTCGATGTCGTGCGCTACTTCCTCCCCCTGGCCATGCACGATTCGGATCGCGATCCGGAACACGTTCATCGGCTGCGCGTCGGCACGCGCCGCGCGGGAGCGGCCCTGCGAATCTTCGACTCCGTCCTTCCCGAGAAACTGGAGCGCAAGGCGAAGAAGACGCTGCGGACCATTCGGCAGGCGGCCGGCGAGGCGCGCGATTGGGACGTCTTTGTCGAGGATCTGCGCGAACGACTGCGGTCTGCCACGGAGCGCAATCGGCCCGGCCTCGACTTCCTCGCCGGCTATGCCGCCGGTCGCCGCGATGCCGCCCAGAGGCATTTGATCGATGCGGGACGCAAGCACGAGGAGGAGCTAAAGCTCTTTGTCGCCGCCGCGGTCAAGACATTGCAGGAGCCGCAAAACGACGGTCCTCCTCTGCGCTTCGAGGAGTTGGGCCGGACTCTGTTGCGCGAGTTGATCCAGGAACTGAGCTGGGCCGCGGCGCGGCCGCTGGACGATTACGAACATCTGCACGAGGTCCGCATTCTCGGCAAGCAATTGCGTTACGCGATGGAGGTCTTCGCCAATTGCTTCGCGGGCGACTTCCGCAAGATGCTTTACCCGCGCATCGAGGAGATGCAGGAAC
>JBBRIK010000797.1:0-3822 GCA_038221045.1 Gemmatales bacterium | reverse complement strand
GGCGAAGAAGGACTTCGGCTTCCAGGTGACGGTCAAGGTGGCTGCGGAATGAAGGTAGGTCCGGCGAGCCGAGCCGGACCTGTACTTCGATGCGGCTCACCGTGCGCCGTTGTCGGTAACTCCGGCACATCGCCTCGCCGTCTTCTGCGGTGCCGCTCGGCTCGCGGCACCTACCCTCCACACCGTCCTCGGTAGGTCCGGCGAGCCGAGCCGGACCTGTACTTCGATGCGGCTCCCTGTGCGCCGCTCGCGATAAATCCGGCACATCGCCTCGCCGTGTTCCGCGGTGCCGCTCGGCTCGCGGCACCTACCCTCCGAACCCGACGGTTCCGCTCGCCGCCCCTATCGCTTCGCTTACTTCCGCAAGAAGTCAAACACGTCTTTCTCCGTCATCTCCTCCCCGCTCTTCTCAATGAGATCGGTACCTTCGACGGGAGAGACGTCCTCGAAGGGAAACTCGCCTTCAAGCGGTGGGCGTGGACCGAACCGGCGCATCTGGCGAAGCCAGGTCTCCGTTTCTTCCGGCACCCGCAAGCACTTTCTCGCGGTGATGAACGAGGCAACGCCGGTGGCGTTGAGCCAGCAGGAGGCGATGAGAACAACTCCGAGTCCTCCCAGGCTCGCCAGGGCGAACATCGGCATGGAGTAGACGATCAGATGGGGGACCATCGCCTGAAGGATACCCCACCGTTTGCTCTTCACGATCTCCTCAGGAGTGCATGCGGTAAGGAGCAAATCTTCCCAGGTCTTGCGCCGTTTCTCCTCGGAAATGCTTGTGCCACAGCGCACGCCGACTGCAAGGGCGGACAACAGCAGGAGGACGCCTCCCATGACGGACACTTCCACCACCAGCGTGTCAGAACCCGAAGGATACTGCCAGCACCACAAAGCCCGAGCGAAATCGCCCGCCCGGAGCGCGGGCATCACTCCGCGGGCGTTGGCCTCAATGGCGGAACCGGCGAAGAGGGCGGAAAATGTGAAGACGCCGGACAGAGCCAGCCAGCCCGGCATGCCGCGCAGCCAGGCCAAGGGCGCCAGCCCGAGGACGTATTGCTCGCGCCAGCGAATCGAATCGTCTCCTACTTGCGGCCGGATCGCCGAGCGCCAGCGACTCGGTCGTTTCTCCAGTTGGCGGAGACAGGCGGGCCGCAACCGCACGGCAGCGACGACGAGGCAGAGCAAACCCAATCCGAACCAGATCCCAAGGTGCGCCAGAAACTCGCGGGGACACTCCCAGGAATTGTTGATTCTCTGAAGCATCACGAGGGGATCGAGCAAGTGCGGAATGGACGTATTGGCGAGGACGCTCAAATTGGCCAGATAAACGACGGTCATCGTGGCGTAGGAGCCGAGGATGGCATCCGCTGTCCTGCGCGTCCAGACAGCGCAGAGCGCGGACGCGGCGGTCAAAGCGAAGGCTAGCACCGCGGCCTGGGCCAACGCCAGGACCAGACGCAGTGGCCCTCCCTCGCACAGCACCGCCATGAAAACGAGCAACGATAGCGCGACGAGGGCGATCTGGTAAACGCCTGCCAGGCTGGCGAGGAACTTGCCGGTGATGATTTGCCAGGCGGTCATCTCCGTGCCAAACAGGGCTGTGAGAGTCCCCCGTTCCTTCTCACGACCCAGCGTACCGGCAGTCAGGAGGGGAATGAGAATCAATAGCAGCAAGAGCTGTTGCTGGAGGAGCAGGAAGAAATAGTCCTTCAGGAAGGTGCTATGGGCGAAAAACCTGGCCCACTCAATCTCGACAGGCGAGAGCCTCGACACGCGCCTGCCTCCCCAGATGCGATCCGGTCGAGCCACCTGCTCAAGCGGGTCGAATGTGACCATGAGAGCCAGGAACTGGAGCAATAACCAGCCTGCATAGCCGACCAGGAGGAACCGCTGCCAGCGCTGCCGCGCCCCGCGCAACAGCTCCCAGTGCAGCACGGGGCCGCCGAGCGCCAGGGGGATTTGCCAGGTCATGCGAGCCTTCCTGATCGCGTTGAAGAAGGGAGACGCATCCTTCAGTCTACGCCAGGAAAGCACGGCAGAATAGAAGAAGAGTGGGGAAGCCGGCTGTCACGACCGCCCCCCACTCCCGGCAATCCGACAGAGCCGGATCACCTTTCCTTCGGAACCTTGCCGTCCACGGCGAGATTCAACTCGAGGACGTTGACCAGCGGCTCACTTCCCAGCGGGTGCGAGGCGAGTGAACGCACCAGTTCGCTCAGGTGTTCGCGCGAGACTCCGCGCTTGCGGGCCACGCGGTCCAGTTGGGCGGGCGACAGAGCGTTGCGCAGAGTGATGTGCGGATCGAGTCCAGAGCCGGAGGCCGTCACCATGTCTGCCGGCACGCTCTCGCCCTGGCGATCCAGAGCCGCGAGCTGTTTCTCGACGCGCTCGCGCAGGGCCGGATTGCTCGCTCCGAGATTGCTGCCGGCAGACGCATCGGCCTTGTAGTCCGCGGCGGAAGGTCGCGGCCAGAAATACTCCTCGCTCACGAATGACTGTGCGATCAGCCGCGAGCCTACGACTCGGCCCTTGCCATCCGCGATCAAGCTCCCCCTCAATGCCTCGGGCACCAACACCGAGCCGATGCCCCAGAGTGCCAGCGGATAGAGAACGACACACAGCAGGACCGTTCCCAGAACCAACGCGGCGATGGCACGAACGTGTGCGAACATGGAGTCCTCCTTTTCACGCGATGCCCAGGACGGTCAACACAATGTCGATGATCTTGATGCCGGCGAACGGCACCAGAACGCCGCCGAGGCCCCACACGAGCAGGTTGCGCCGCAGCAGCGCATCCGCCCCGATGGGACGATACTTGACGCCCTTCAGCGCGATCGGAATCAACATCGGAATGATGAGGGCATTGAAGATCACTGCGGACAGGATGGCCGACTGTGGCGACGTCAGTCCCATCACATCGAGCGCCTTCAGCCAGGGAAGCGTGCCGGCGAACAGGGCCGGCACGATCGCGAAATACTTCGCCAGATCGTTCGCGACCGAGAACGTTGTCAGCGCGCCCCGCGTCATCAGCAGTTGCTTGCCAATCTCGACGACCTCGATCAGCTTGGTCGGATCGCTGTCGAGATCGACCATGTTGCCCGCTTCCTTCGCGGCCTGCGTGCCGGAGTTCATCGCCACGCCGACGTCGGCCTGGGCCAGAGCGGGAGCGTCGTTGGTGCCGTCGCCCATCATGGCGACCAGCTTGCCGCCCTGCTGCTCCTTGCGGATGTAGGCCAGCTTCGCCTCCGGCGTCCTTGCGGAGCCTCTGAGCGGGCGTCTCCTGACGCGTCTTGCGGAGCGAGCCGGCCTGCGCCTTGCCGCGCGCCTCGGCCAGCGCCTCGGCGAAGTTGGCGAACAGCACGGTGAGGAAGAGCTAGACGTCGATCTGAACCAGGTAGCCAAGCGATGCCAAGCTCAGCGCCGGATTGATGGCGACGGCAATCGTATAGAAGATCGACAGGACGGTGCCGACCTCGACGGTGAACATGACGGGGTTCTTCCACATCAGTTCCGGCCGGAGCATGATGAAGGCGCGCTTCAGCGACCCCTTCATCAGTTCGGGAGCGAACAGGCCCGTCCGCCGGCTGAGCCGGCGGGCATGTTTCAGGTCCACTTTCGGCAATTCCGCGGGGGGAGAAAGCGTGCTCATGGTTTTCCTCTTCTCGTTCCCAGGCGAGTGGGGCCAGTGATGGCCCCGGTTTGACGAACTAGCGGGGCCCGAAAATGCCCCGGTTTTACAAAAAAACCGGGCCAATAATTGCCCCGCTAGCCCGGTCCGAACAGAAGAAAAAAAGCAGGAACCGCAATGGCAACACGTTTTCATCG
>JBBRIK010000796.1:0-3833 GCA_038221045.1 Gemmatales bacterium | reverse complement strand
ATTCTAACTCATTGCACTGCAAGGAGATGTAGCTCTATAAGTGTTCAAGTTTCCATTACTTAACTCTTTTGTCCACTACTTTTCCCTCGCTGTAACCAGTTTATCCGCAATAGGTTACGCGCCTTACGCGGAAGGTGGGTTGAAACGGGCAGGTTCACCGATCAATTGGATTTTCCGCTTGCGTGCCATGATCTTGCCTCAGCTTGGTTGAACGGCCGGCGTAAGCCGGCTGGTTGTGTCTCCAACAGCCGGCTTACGCCCGCCGTTCGCCGGGCACCGTGGACACGTTGATTCATGTGTTCCAGGATTGTGAGGGCATAAAAAGTACCTGGCAATCATCTTCTTACCATAAAGCATTTCCGCAGGTCGCGCAATCGGCCTCGTCGTCAGATCATGTACGACCAGCCGCCCTTGTCGTCCTCGCGCTCCTGACGCCGGGGACAGAGCGGACATAGGTTGTCGCCCAGCAATTCGTAACCGCGGCGCACCGCCTGGAGCGTCGAGGATTCGCTGCCTGCCGTCTCGGTGAAGACGTGTTCGCGCGGCAGCCAGCGGTAGAACTCCAGCCGCTCCAGCGCCTCGGCGAAGTCCTCGCGGATGCCGCACAATAGCACGATCGCGCCGTGCTTGTGCATGTCCTGAAGGAAGTCCTGTAGCAACTCCAGACAGACCATGTCGGGATGGCGCGTCCGCTTCATTCGCAAGACGAGGACGCGCGTGCCGGCCACCGCGCGTGCGGTTAGCTCATCGAGAATGCTCTTCAGTTCAGGCCCCGCGCCAAAGAACAGTTCGCCTTCGAGGGCCATCAGGACCATGCGGTCGCAGGGCGGATCGCCCGGATGACGCTCGCGAACCATGCGGCCGGCGCTGACGGCCAACTCGGTCCCCTGCAAGCGGGCCACGCGTGGGACCACAAACAGGAACGACAGGAAGGTGCCGATCATGATCGAGAACTCGACGCTGATGAAGACGGCGGCGAAGGCCGTCGCGCCAACAAGGCCGGCGTCGAAGCGCGAGGCGCGCATGCTGAAACGAGTGCGCGGTTTGTCCACCAGCCGCCAGGCCGTGATGATGAGCATGCCGGCAATGGCCGACGTCGGAATGAACCGCGCCTGCGGGGCCAGCAACAACAGCGTCGCCGCGACCGCGATGGCCGCGAACACGCCGGACAGACGCGTCGCCGCTCCCGCCTGAAAGTTGATCGCCGAGCGCGTCAGCGATCCCGATCCCGGCATGCACTGGAACAGTCCGCCGCCGAGGTTCGCCAGCCCTTCCGCGAGGCATTGACGATTGCAGTCGAGCGGCTGGCGCGTGCGTGCTCCGATCGACTTGGCGATGGCGATCGCTTCTAGCAGGCCGAGGATCGAGATGGCGAAGGCGCTGCCGGTCAACCGGGGCACCCAGGCGAGATGGTCGAGGCTGGGCAGCGAGAAGACTGGCAAATGCTTCGGAATCTCGCCGATGACCGGCACTTTCCAGCCGAGCAGCCAGACGAGAAACGATACCGCGAGCAGGGCAATCAGATGGTCCGGCAGCGTTATCTTGAGCCGTTTCTTGAACCAGCGCAGACTGACGACGAGCAGCAGGGTGAACATCCCGATGGCGAGACACTGGGCGTCGATCGGCTTCTCTGTCTGGGTCAGCGTCAGCCAGAGGCGGGCGAGGAAATGCTGATGGCCGTCGCCCCTGGAGGGCAGCCCCAGCAAGGACGGCAACTGGCTCAGAGCAACGAGAATGCCCGCGCCGAGCATGAATCCCAGGATGACCGATTCGGACACATACCGCGTCAGGTCGCCGAGTTTCAGCAGCGCCAGCAGGATCTGAATGACCCCAACGAGGAGAGAGAGAAGGAAGACTGCGGCGAGCATCTCCGCGAGATTGGAGCCCATGCCGGCGACCGCGCTGAAGACGACGAGGGAAATCGCGTTGGTGGGACCGTTGATGAGATGGGCGGAGGAGCCGAAGATCGAGCCGAGCGCGGTCATGACGATGGCGGTGTACAGGCCATACTCGGGAGGGATGCCGGCGATGAGGGCGTAGGCCATGCCCTGCGGCACGGCGATGGCCGCCACGGTCAGGCCGGCAATAAGGTCGCGGCGAAGGAATCCCAGCGAGTAGGTCTTCGGCATTCGTGTGGATCTCGCGCGCCAACAGAGCGACAGTATGATCTTTTCTATCGGGTCGTCACGCTCTCACCCGAGGCAATGTCTGGACAGCGGGCGGCATTTCGGAGAGACTGAGAAGATCGCACTCCTGGAGACACGCATGAATCGGGTCACCTCCGCCTGGATCGTTTCGACTTCTCTATTTCTCTGCACTTCCGTCGAGGGCGCGCCGAATGAGCCGGCCGGGCAAGCCGTGCGGAAAGCGATCGAGAAAGCGTTGCCGCTGCTGGCCAAGGGAGCGGAGGGACACGTCGCCCAGCGGACCTGTTTCGCCTGTCACAATCAGGCGCTGCCGGTCCTCGCCTTCACCCTCGCCAGAGAGAAGGGATTTGCCTATCGCGCGGAGGACCAGCAGAAGCAGATGAAGTTTATCGCCGCGTTCCTCAAGGGCAACCGCGAGAACTACCTTAAGGGCAAGGGACAGGGCGGCCAGGTGGACATGGCCGGCTACGCCCTGCTGACCCTGGAGTGGGGCGGCTGGAAGGCAGACGCGACGACGGATGCCGTGGTGGAATATCTGCTGCTCTACAACAAGGACCGCGATCACTGGCGGGTCACGTCGAACCGTCCGCCATCGGAGGCGAGCGACTTCACCGCGAACTACCTCGCCCTGCGCGGCCTGCGCAAGTGGGGCGATGCGACACGGAAGGAGCGCATCGACAAGCGCATCGAGTGGGTGCTCGCCTGGTTGCTCAAGACGCCAGCGAAGGACACGGAGGATCGCGTCTTTCGTCTGCTGGCGCTCAAGGAGGCCGGCGCGAACGAGGAGGCGATCAAGAGCGCGGTGAAGGAACTTGTTGGATCGCAGCGTAAGGACGGCGGCTGGAGCCAACTCGACAACCTGGACAGTGACGCTTACGCGACCGGCTCAGTGCTTGTCGCCCTGCATCAGGCCGGGGGGCTGGCGACATCGGACGCGGTCTACCAGCGTGGCGTCGCCTTTCTGCTGAAGAGCCAACTGCCGGACGGCTCCTGGCTGGTCCGTTCGCGCAGCAAGCCCTTTCAGACGTATTACGAGAGTGGTTTCCCGCATGGGAAGGATCAGTTCATCTCGATGGCGGCGAGCGGCTGGGCGGCGACGGCGCTGGTGCTGGCATGTCCTTCGCCGCCGCCCGCTCCCTGAGAGGAGGTTCAGTGGACGAAGTGTGACCAGGAAACGCGCCGTTTGGCGACAGTTGAACTTCGCGAGCGGCACCCATCAAAGATGTGTCGAAGTAATCAAGGAACCCGGCCAATCCCAGCAGGCCAGTTCGCCTGCGAATGTCGATAAAACCGACTATTGCTCGCCAGATGCAAGATTCTTTCCCATCTGAGATCCGTAATATGACGGGAGCACACCAGTAACTGAGAGTTGCTCCTCCAACCCCCTGAGATTCTGCCATCGTCGCTCCTGACAGATCAATTCCTATTCGCGATGCGAGCCAAAGTGGAAAAATAGTGTCATCGGACCCGGAATCCAGTCGAGAAGGCACAACGTAACTACCTCTCGGCCCCTCAACACCGACTGAGAGAATTGGTAGATGACGAGGGTGTGGTCGCCGCAGCATCGTGAATTACCCGGCGAATCGCCAAGCCCTATGTGCTTTCGGGCGTGGACTCCCTGTTTTTCTTCCTCCCGAAATCCGGTCGAGCGGCTCTGGCAGGGTGCGGGATTGCAAGTCCTTCCGG
>JBBRIK010000795.1:0-3835 GCA_038221045.1 Gemmatales bacterium | reverse complement strand
CATCACGTTCCCTGTCATGTGAAAGCGCTGGGAGGACCGCCGCGCGGGCCGGCGCTGCTGGCCTTGGTCCCCGGTTTGCGAGTGCGTACCATCGACGTCAGTTGTTCGGGCATGGCGGGAACGTATGGTCTCCATGCGGCGAACTACGAACGGTCGCTGGAGGCGGGCCGGCCGATGCTGGAGGAACTGCGGCGTCCGGGAGTGCTGTTCGGCTCGACGGAGTGCAGCACCTGCCGGCTGCAGATGGAGGACGGCGCCGGAAAGCGGACGCTGCATCCCGCGCAGTATCTGGCGCTGGCGTATGGTCTGATGCCGGAGTTGGCCGGGCGTTTGAGTCAACCGATCCGCGAGCGAGTACTTTGATGATCGTCCACGTCAAAATGTTCGCCCGCGCCAGAGACCTGGCGGGTGTTTCCGAGGTGTCGGTCACGTTGCCGGACGGCGCGACCGTGGCCGATCTGCGGCGCGTACTGGGGCGTGAGTATCCAGCGCTGAGCGGTCTACTGGCGCGCTCTGCTCTTGCCGTCGCGGACGAGTTCGCCACGGATGCGGACCCTCTGTCTGAGGGAGTGGAGGTCGCGCTGTTGCCGCCGGTCAGCGGTGGGGCCTTTCTTGCCGCTTGCGGCGTAGCGCGCTGCCCGCTACGCCGCAAGCGGCAAGAATGTGGTATCGATCAAGTCGAACGATCCGATATTCCGATTTAAGAGGAGGAGTCCACATGTAAGGGGACGAGGTAAGGAATGCTACCAGGGCAGCCAACGAGAAGCAGGCTGAGCGGGAAGTGGTGCGTGGGGCTGCTGCTGTGCCTCAGCGGCATCTGCTCCGCGCAGGATCCCGTGAACCCAGCCAGCGCGGCTCCGGAATTCGTCGGGCTGACGCTGCTCGATTCGTTGCGGCTTGCCGAGCTTGCCAACCTCGACATTGCCCAGGCGCGAGAAGTCGTCCGGCAAGCCCTTGCGGCCCGGCAGCGGGCGCAAGTCCTCTGGCTGCCCAATGTCACCGCCGGGGCCACCTACAACGATCACGAGGGCCAGATCCAGAAGACCGAAGGCAACATCATCCACGTCAACCGCAACTCGATGTTTGTCGGCGGCGGTCCCTCCATCAGCCTCGGATTGAGCGAAATCCTGTTCGCTCCCAACATCGCCCGCCGCATCCTCCAGGCCAGCCAGGCCGCCGAACAGCGCGTCACCAACGACACCATGCTCGCCGTCGCCGATGCCTACCTCGCCGTTCAGCGCGCCGTCCGCCGCGCCGCTCGCGTGGATGAAACGCTGCTCTACCTGACTGCCGACCAGCCTCAACCTCTAACGGGCGACTCGAAGGGGTTGCTGCCGCTGATTCGAGCCTTTGTGCGTGAGGGCGAGGCGCTGCCGTCGGACCTGGCACGGACCGAGGTCGAGATCATTCGCCGCCGCGAGGAAGCTGCCCAGACGGTGCAGGAACTGCGCGTCGCGATGGCAGAACTGGCCCGCCTGCTCCGGCTCGATCCGCGCCTCCTGGTCTGGCCGCTCGATAGCCCGCACGAATCGACGCCGATTCCGGGCGATCCGTGGCTCGAACGCTCCGCCGACGAACTGATCGCCTTCGCCCTCGCCAACCGGCCCGAGGTGCGCGAACAGCAGGCGCTGGCCGACGCGGCCCGAAGCCGGCTGCGCAACGCCCAGTTCCGGCCCCTGCTGCCCAGCCTCGTGACGACGTATACCGCTGCCGGGTTCGGCGGCAGTCCCAGCATCAGAGGCAAGGACAAGAAGGGCAATACGCTCTTCAGCGAAGACGGCCGAATCGACGCTTTCGATGGCCGTTATGACTGGGACGTCAGTTTGCTGTGGCGGCTGAACAACCTCGGCTTCGGCAATCTGGCCGAGATCCGCGAGGAACGCTCGCTGGTCAATCAGGTCGAGATACGCGGACAGCAAATGGGCGATCGCGTCGCCATGCAGGTCGTCCAGGCGCTCGAACAGGTACGGCAAACGTCGGAACGACTCCGCATCCTCCAGTCGGGACTGTTCGACGATCAGGGCCAGCCCGGCGGGCCGGTGTACCGTTCGCTGCGGCTGAACTTCATCCGGATCAAACGAGGGCAGGGCCGGCCGCTCGAAGTCCTCGACTCGATTCGCGGCCTGAGCGACACGCGCGAAGCCTACGCCAACGCGATGACCGACAACGAGCGGGCCCGCTTTCGTCTGCTGATCGCCCTTGGCATCCCGGCCCAGGGCATTCTCGACCCGCGTCTGATGCCCTTGCCGGCGGGCGCGGCTGCCTGCGAACCGGCCCCGGTGCGGCGTGGCGCGATTCGGATCAAGGACGTGCGGGCGCTGCCCGAGACCGTCGCCCCATGAAGCGAGGGCTGCCAGCATGTGGTTAGTCAACCTGGCCCTGCGCCGGCCCTACTCCGTCTGTGTGGGCATGCTCCTCATCACCGTCCTTGGCGTGCTGAGCTATCAGCGCACGCCGACCGACATCCTCCCTCACGTCAAGACGCCCGTCGTCGTCGTCTTCGCCTCGTATCGCGGCATGCCGGCGCCGGATATGGAACAATCCGTGACGGCGGTCCTCGAACGAGCTCTGACCAAGTGCGATCACCTCGAACACATGGAGTCGCGCTCGCTGCTCGGCATCGGCATCGTCAAGATTTACTTCCGCTCCGAGGTGGATGCCGACCTGGCCTCCAGTCAGGTGGTGTCGATCGTCAACAGCGAGATGCAGAACCTGCCGCCGGGCATGCTGCCGCCGACCATCATGAAGTACGACGCGACGGCCATTCCCGTCGGCAACCTCGTCGTCTCCAGCGTCGAGCGCGACGACAAGTATCTGCTCGACCTGGCCGACCATCAACTGCGCGATGAATTGGCCCCTATCGAGGGACTCGCTTCCGCCCCCGTCTTCGGCGGCGTCTTTCGCCAGGTGCAGATTTACGTTCATCCCAGTACCCTTGAGGCGATGAAGCTGTCCCCCATGGACGTCGCTCGCCTCGTCAACAATCAGAGCCAGGTCATACCGACGGGCGAAATCCGCATCGGCAGCCAGACCTATTACGTCAGTTCCAACGCGATGGTCAGCACGCCCCAGGATTTCGCCAAGATCCCCCTGTTCGCCGATGGCCGAAAGATCGTCTACCTCGGCGACGTGGCCGAGATCGTCGATGGCCAGCGCTGGCGGACCAACATCGTTCACGTCGATGGGCGACGAGCCGTCTATCTGCCGTTGTTGCGCCAGGCCGGGGCCAGCGCCATCCGCGTCATCGACAACGTCAAGGACGCTCTGCCGCTGCTCAAGGAACGTGGCGTCGTTCCCGATGACGTCGAGGTCGAGGTGGCCTTCGATCAGGCTCAATACGTCCGCGACGCGCTCGCCAATCTCCGTTTCGAGGGCGTCCTCGGTGCCTTTCTCGCCTCCCTTGTCGTGCTGTTGTTCCTGGGCAACCTGCGCGGCACCTGGATCGTCGCCCTGTCGATTCCGCTGTCCCTCCTGTTCGCGTTCGCCGGTCTGTACTTCACCGGACAGACGCTGAACATCATGACGCTGGGCGGCCTGGCCCTCGTGCTGGGGCGCGTGGTCGATGACACCATCGTCGATGTGGAGAACACCACCCGTCATCTCAAACTGGGGAAGACGCCGTTGGAGGCAGTCTGGGCCAGCGCGCGTGAAATTGCCGTCCCCGTCCTGATGGCCACCATTACCACTGTCGTCGTCTTTCTGCCTCTGACGGTGATGACCGGCGTGGGCAAGTATCTGTTTACCCCGCTTGCCCTGAGCGCCACCCTGGCGATGTTTGCCTCGTACATCGTGTCCCGCACCGTCTCACCCATGTGCTGCGCCAGGTTCTTGAAAG
>JBBRIK010000794.1:0-3835 GCA_038221045.1 Gemmatales bacterium | reverse complement strand
ATGGGGCATCGGGAAGAATCGAGAAGCTGCTCTTCTGCCCGATTCCCCATCCCCGATCCCCGATGCCCGACAAGGACGTTTGCCGGCTTCAAATCGCGATGCACGATTCCGGCGTCATGAGCGTGATGCATCGCTCGCGCCAGCGTTTCCATCAACTCGGCAGCGTCTTGTGACGACTGCGGCTGGCCGGCCAGGTGGTCGGCGAGGCTGCCGCCAGGGACGTACTCCAGGCTGAAAAAGGGAGTCGCGGGCTGGCCGTCGCCTGGACTCCATTCGCCAATCTCGAAGATCTGCACGATGTTGGGATGCTGCAAGCGGGCCACGGCCTGGGCTTCGGCGCGGAATCGCTCCAGTTCCTCGTGTCCCGCGCCGACGCCGGCGCGGATCATTTTCAGCGCCACCAGACGATTGAGGCCAGCCTGTCGCGCCTTGTAGACGACCCCCATGCCGCCCCGGCCCAACTCGCCCAGCACTTCATAGCCCGGCACGCGCGGAAGCGAGGGCGGCGGGAGCGCGACCTCCTCCTTTCCCGCCCAGGAGATGGATTCCTCACCGAAGTGAAGGGGAGTTGTGTTGGGGTCGGTTAGTTGATCGTCGCTCATGTCGTCCGGCCTGCTCCTTCTGCTACAGTCGTCGCTCCTGCCGTGTCATTGTAGGTTCTCCTGAACCCCTTGGAGGCCCCCCGTGAAGGAGACTACCCTGGATCGTCTCGCCCTGCGTATCGCCATCGCCTTCATCTGGCTCAGCACCGGACTTGGTGTCCTGCACCCCTATTACCGCGAGATCGGCCGACGCGCGCTCGAACCGCTCGGCCTACCGGAGGCGGCCATGTTCGCCGCTTGCGTCATCGAGGTCTTCCTGGGGCTGCGCGTCCTGCTGCTGCCGCCGCGACTCTGGCTCACCGGCCTCCAGATTGCCGGCGTCATCGGCTTCACCATCGTCCTCGGCATCGAGGATCCCTCCCTGCTCGTACATCCCTTTGGCATGCTGAGCAAGAACGTGCCGCTCATCGCTCTGATGCTGACGGCGCAGTTCGTCGAAACCGAAGGATGGAGTTCGCGGGCCCGCTGGACCCTTCGCGCCGGCATGGCCTTCATCTGGATCTGGGAAGGACTGATGGCCGCCGTGTTCTTCCAGACGCAAACGCTAACCGACGTCATCGCTCAGACCGGCGTGCCGCTGAGCAATCCGCCGTTTATGTTGACGATCCTGGGTCTCTGTCAGGCGGCCGGAGGCGTCGCGGCCCTGGTCCTGCGAGGCCGGCTGTTGCGCGGGTTGCTGGCGTGTCAGTTCCTCGGCCTCGTCGTCATTTCCATCCTGGTCACGATGTTCGATCCGCTGCTCTGGTGGCATCCCTTTGGGCCGATCACGAAAAACATCCCCCTGCTGATCGGGACCGCCCTCGTGATGGCTCGCGAATCGTAAACAACCGTCTTGTCCTCTTGACCGAGCCGCCTCAAGACACTAGCGTAAACTCTTTACTTCTTCGGCGCGGTGGTGCCGAGAGACTGTGTTGGAGTTGAGAATGCCGACGACCAATCAATTGACACGCAAGGGGCGGACCCAGCAATATCGCAGGCCGAAACATCCCGCTCTTCTGGGATGCCCCCAGAAGAAAGGCGTCTGCCTGCAAGTGAAGATCATGACGCCCAAGAAGCCGAACTCGGCCTTGCGGAAGGTGGCCCGCGTCCGCCTGACGAACAAGATCGAGGTGACGGCGTATATCCCCGGCGAGGGACACAACCTCCAGGAACACTCGATCGTCCTGGTGCGCGGCGGCCGTGTGCGCGACTTGCCCGGCGTCCGTTACCACATTGTCCGCGGCGTCCTCGACTCGCAGCCGGTACAGGATCGCAAACAGGCGCGATCCAAGTACGGTGCCAAGCGAGAAGGCACCTGAGCCACACTCGGCGGCGCGCCCGCGTCACCAGCCTCCGGCCGCAGTGGCGGAGGCGGTTTTTCCCGTCGAGAGAAATCGCGCGATGGAACTGACGCTGAGCCTGATGTTCGCCTGTTGCCACTGTCAACACTCCATCACGGTCACCCTCCGCTGCAAAGGAGCCGGGCTGACCGAAGCAATGGAAGATCGCCTCGCCGCCGTCAACGTTCCCTGTCCCACCTGCAATCAGGTGTGCCAGCTCGTGTTCGATCCGCTCGGGAAAACGGTTCACGAAGTCAGGCGCTTTGTGCCTGCTCAGCGTATTCCGGAGCCTTCCATGAATTAGTGGTCAGTGGTCAGTGGGAGTTGAAAAGAGACAATTGCCCTTCACTACTCGCCACTAAACACTAACCACTCCCGTAACAACCGACCAGCGAAGAAACCATGGGCAAAAGAACCGCAAGCGAAGAGACCCTGAAGCCCGATCCGATCTACGGATCGAGGCTGGCCAGTAAGTTCATCAACTGCCTGATGTGGCAGGGCAAGAAGGCCACGGCCCAGCGCATCTTTTACGACGCGATGGACCAGATCAAGAAGCGCATGCCTGACGCCAATCCGATCGAGGTCTTCACGCAGGCCGTCGAGAACGTCAAGCCGAGCGTCGAGGTGCGTTCCAAGCGCGTCGGCGGAGCCACCTATCAGGTGCCGATGCAGGTGAACAAGACGCGCCAGCAGAGCCTGTCGATCCGCTGGATCATCAACGCCTCGCGCAGCAAGGCGGGCAGGCCGATGTTCCTCCGCCTCTCCGAAGAACTGATGGCCGCCTATCGCCGTGAGGGCGAGGCCATGACCAAACGCGAAAATACCATCAAGATGGCCGACTCCAACAAGGCGTTCGCCCACTTCGCATGGTGAGGATCGCGAGCGGAAGACCTTCTTGCCGCTTGCGGCTTAGCGGTCTTCCCGAGCCGGTATCAGGGGTCAGGTGCCAGAGAAGACGCTTCTTCTCCGGTCCTGATCCCTTTTGTCTTTCCTGACTCCTGACCCCTGGGTGAGCCATGGCCGAGAAGGACTTCAACCTGAGCAAGTTCCGCAACCTCGGGATCATTGCGCACATCGACGCCGGCAAGACGACAACCTCGGAACACATTCTCTTCTACGCCGGGGCGACCCATCGTCTAGGCACCGTCGATGAGGGTTCAACCGAGACCGACTTCGATCCCGAAGAGCAGGAACGCGGCATCACCATCTACTCCGCTTGCATTCCGTTTCAGTGGCAGGGCTACACAGTCAACCTGATCGATACGCCCGGCCACGTCGATTTCACGGCGGAAGTGGAACGCTCCCTGCGCGTCCTCGATGGCTGCATCGTCGTCTTCGACGCCCAGAAGGGCGTGGAAGCGCAGTCCGAGACCGTCTGGCGGCAGGCCGACAAGTATCAGGTGCCGCGCCTCGTCTTCATCAACAAGATGGACGTCGTCGGGGCCAACTTCGCCAATGCCGTCGAGGAGGTGCGCGATCGGCTCGACGGACAGCCCGTCCCGCTGACCATGCCGATCGGCTACGCCTCGCCCAAGGACAGCCAGACCCCCTTCCGCGGGATCATCGATCTGCTGACGATGAAGGCGATTTATTTCGATCATGCCGCCAAGGGCGAAACGTTTCGCATGGAGGACATTCCCGACGATTGCCGGGTCGAAGCGGTCGCCTGGCGCGAGAAACTGTTCGACGTTCTGACGCGCCATGACGACAACGATCTGATCACCAGCACCATGCTGGAAGGCAAGGACGTCCCTCTCGATAAGGTTCGCCAGTTGATCCGCGAGCAGACGCTGAAACTGCTCATTCACCCGGTCCTGTGCGGCTCGGGCCGGGAACACATAGGCATTCAGCCGCTGCTTGATGCGGCCGTTGCTTACCTGCCCAGCCCGCTCGATCGTCCCCCTGTCGTTGGCC
>JBBRIK010000793.1:0-3842 GCA_038221045.1 Gemmatales bacterium | reverse complement strand
ACCGGGGCCAGTACTGGCCCCGCTCGCCAATCCAGCGCGGAACTACTCCCCCCTTGACGCCAAGTCTGCGAACGTCCTTGCCGTGACGGCCACTCTTCTCGAGCCGGAGGAAACTGCTTTCCACGCCGGGAGAGCATCGCTAGAATCGGCGTGACGATTCGTCCGGGTCAGCTTCCCCCAACAAGGATCGCGCACGCCATGAGCAGTGATGCCACCAGCACGCCGGAATCCATCGGCGGCAATCCAATCTCTCGCTTCTTCAAGAGCCATCCAACAGGCTTCTGGTTCTTCTTCTGGGGCGAGTTCGCCGAACGCTGCTCCTACTACGGCATGCGCGCCATCCTGGCCAAGTACATGTCCGACCAGCTCGGCATCAGCCAGGCCAATTCCGCCACCTACATGTCCTTCTTCATCGGCGCTTGCTACCTCCTGCCGCTGGTGGGCGGCTTCGTCGCCGACAACTATTTCGGTAAATACTGGACCATCGTTGGCTTCTCGATGCCCTACATCCTCGGCCACGTCATCCTGGGTATCGAAACCTTCACGTTCCTCGTCGTCGCGCTCTGTTTGTTAGCGATGGGGTCAGGGGTGATTAAACCCAACATCTCGACGCTCATGGGCCTGACCTACGACCAGGAACGGCCGGGCCAGACGAAACTGCGTTCAGACGCCTTCGCCATCTTCTACTTCTCGATCAACATCGGCGCGGCTATTTCCCAGTTCGCCATGCCGCCCATCCGCTCGGCCCACGGCTATCGAATCGCCTTCCTGTTCCCCGCTGTCCTGATGGTCGTCGCGTTTATGATCTTTGCCGCCGGCAAGAAGTACTATGCTGTCGAGACCATCAACCGCCAACCGCGGACGCCGGAAGAGTCGGCGGAGCGCATGGGCGTCCTGGGCCGAATCTTTGGTCTGTTCATCCTGGTCATGTTCTTCTGGGCGATCTTCGATCAGGCGTCGAGTACCTGGATTTTCTTCACCGAAGCCTGCATGAATCGCCACATCTTCGGCACCGAGATGGACGCCGACCAGATGCAGGCTTTCAACCCGGTCCTTATCCTCATCCTGCTGCCCCCCATCACGCTCTTCTACAAGTACCTCGACAAGAAAGGCTTCAGGATCCGGGCCACGGACAAGATGATCGTCGGCTTCGCCCTGACGGCCGCCTGCATGGGCGTGATGGCTGTCGCCGCCTGGATGGCCGGCACCGCCGAACTGAGGCCGGGTTTGCTCGACGGCACGGAAGACAAGCCTTTCAAGGTCGTCAACGCCGGACGAGTTCTGTTCAGCACGGAGAATAACAAGGAGAAGATCAAGGTCGATTCCACCGGCCAGAAGGGTGTTTCGATCGGCTATGAAGAAGTTGGCGACAACGGCAAGAAGACAGGAACGAGGGTCTCTTACACCTTCACAGGAAGCGGTTTGCTCAAACTCAAGGACCTGTCCTCCGGAGACAACAAGCGGGTTGTCATCGACGGGCCAGTTCAAGCGATCTCGAAGAAAACCGTTGACAAGGACGATAAGGAGGTCAAGCAGGATCTCGCGATCCCATCGAGTGGTGAAGTCAGCTTCGAGGGAGCGCTCAAGATTGGCGAGCGTTGGTTCGTTGATCCCGACAAGCAGGTTACGGTGTGGTGGCTGGTGCTGGCGTATCTGGTCATCACCATTGCGGAGGTGCTGATTTCGGTGACGGGTCTCGAACTGGCCTACACGGCGGCGCCGAAGTCGATGACCAGCTTCGTAACGGCTTGCTGGCTGCTGACGGTCTTCCTGGCCAACGTCCTCATCAACGCCCCGGTGACGCGCTTCTATACCGACATGCAGCCGATGCACTACTTCGGCATGTTGGCCGCCGTGATGCTCCTAGTCTCGATCGCCTTCATCTTCGTTGCCCAGCGCTTCAACGCCCGAGAACCGCAGAGCAACGTCTCACAAGCGACGCATTGATCCAGGGCTGCTTGCGGCGTGGCGGGTCCGTCCGCCACGCCGCGAGCGGCGGAACAGGTCCCTCTCCATGACGCGCTACAAATCCTGGATCCTCACCGACGTCGTCAACGACGTCTGGGTCGAGAGTTTCGGCGTCGCCAACGACACGCTGCGGTTGCCGACGCCGCATGCCTGGTCGATCCACAAACGCACGCTGCGCGGCGGCCCGCGCGACGGCATCGATCTTGTTCACGTCCACAACGGCGCGCTCAGTTACTCCATTCTGCCGACGCGCGGCATGGGCCTGTGGCGCGGCGATTATCACGGACACCCTCTCGGCTGGCAGGCGCCCATCGTCGGGCCGGTCCATCCGCGTTCCGTCGATCCGAGCGACCGAGGCGGGCTGGGATGGATCGGCGGTTTCGACGAATGGCTCTGTCGTTGCGGTCTCGCCTCCAATGGTCCGCCCGGCAAGGATGGCGACATCCCCCTGACGCTGCATGGCCGAATCGCCAATACCGCCGCCCATCATGTCGAGGTGCGTGTCAGTCTCGATCCGCCTCACGAGATAAGCGTTATCGGCCAGGTCGATGAGGCGGCCCTCTTCTTCGGTCTTCTGCGGCTGACCGCGACCTTCACCACGGTCCCCGGCTCGAATCGCGTCGTCGTTCACGACGTCGTCGAGAACCGTTCGCCGAAGCCGGCCGAGATGCAACTGCTGTATCACTGCAACGTCGGCCCGCCGTTCCTCGAAGGCGGAGGCCGAATCCTCGTCCCGCTCCGCGAGATGGCACCGCAGACGCCGCGCGCCGCCGAGGGCATCAACACCTTCGACGCCTACGCCGGGCCAACTGTCGGCTTCGCGGAGCAGGTCTATCTGTATGAGCCGCTCGCCGACGCGGCGGGCCATACGCTCGCCCTGCTCTACAACGCGAAGGCCGATCGCGGCTGCTGTGTCCGCTTCGGCGTCAAGGAACTGCCTTGTTTCACGGTCTGGAAGTGTACACAGTCGATCGAGGAGGGATATGTCACGGGTCTGGAGCCGGCGACGAATTATCCCAACTTCAAGGCGTTCGAGCGGAAACAGGGCCGCGTGAAGATGCTGCCGCCCGGCGGACGCTGGGAGGCGACCTGGAGTTTCGAGATACTGGACAGCGCTGCCAGTGTGTCGGCGGTCCAGAAGGAAGTGGCCGCGCTTCAGGCCCAGGCGCCGGCTCACGTCCATCGGACGCCGCAACCGCGCTTCAGTCCCGGTTAGGAACGTCAACCTTCAAACGCGAGAGCGGGTGCGAGCTTTCGTCTCCCTTGTTCAAAAGCAAACTCCCCCTCTGAACGCGAGCCGATCCGCCCCAGCGTAAATCGGACCTGAAGAAGGATAAAGTGTTACCAGTCCAGGTGGAACGCGACCCGGAACTCGACATAGAAGTAGGTTGCAGCCCGTTTGCGTTTTCCTCGGTCATCGCTTTGGAGACATCACAGTCCTGAGTCCCGACGAAAAGCTGCGAGATCAGGAGCAGAGAACGCCAGATCGAACCATTGCTGAAGCGTGGCGAGATCGGTCATGGCGTTGAGGCCGTTTTCGACCTCCGCCGGCACACTCTTGAACCGGAGGACCAGAAGGCGCAGGATCGCCTTGGCCTCACCCCTGACCTCGCCCTTGCCCATCCACTCGGCCACGGTTTGCGATTGGATCATGTTCCACCCTGTAAGTGCCTGTGTCCATACGGCATGATTCCCGGCCGGCTCCGCGAACAGCAGAGCGAGAGCGCCGTAATCCCCGCGACGCCGGGCGTCCGGCTCCGCCGACGCCAGCGTCAACCATTGCTGTATGTTACTCGAATCGCCTCCGCCTTGCATCAGCGGTATGAACGGCAACACCGCCGGCGTCACTTCTCCCGCGGCGATGCCGTCGAGGG
>JBBRIK010000792.1:0-3843 GCA_038221045.1 Gemmatales bacterium | reverse complement strand
AATGGCCCGGTCTTGGGGAGTATTCCGCCAGGCCATCCGCGAAAGCGGATCGAGGTACTCGGGATTCTGATCCGGCTTTTTGATTTCAGCGAGGATGACATCGATTCGGCGGCATAATTCCACTGAAGGCCGCTGTTCTAGCCCTTAAACAAGCGAAGATTCGCGGTCCCAAGAGGTAGCCCGGGCGCAGCCAGCCGGCCTGTGTTTCAACGGAGTTTCTCTGTCCTGCTTCGGCGGAAGCAGATGTGTAAGCCCTGGTTGTGATCCTCTCATGCGTCACGCTTCTTCCTGCGGGGCCGCCTTTGGTGTTGATAGATATCGGAGCATCCAGACTCCGACTTCGTGGGATCCTCCCTCAACAACGCAGCACCGACACCAGCCGAAAGAAGATCGTCTGATGCGGGTTGTACGACAGCAACCGAACCAGCAGGCGACGGCCCGTCCGCACGATCTGGCACGGCAGACGTACGAAGGCGTTGACGAACGTCTTGAACTCCAACCCCAGCACCCAGGCCTTCTCCTCTCGGTGCCGCTCCTGCCACCGTCCCAGCAATTCCCGGTCAGTCTAGCGGAAAAGCCCACTATCAGCTCCCGGTGAAGTAACCAAAGGGGCTGAAGGGACATAAACGGGCAAGTGGCACGAGTTGAGGACACAACAGCCAATTCCCTTGCTGCTTCTGGTGAGAATTTGGCCCTGCCGGCGCATAGCCTCAGCGCTGCTGCCCGATTCAGCCTGATTGCGCCTTCTATTTTGCGGCCGGTTGACTTGGCTAGGAAGTATCCGCAGCTTTTGCCCCTGCCCGCGCTGGTTCTTCCTGGGGTTTCAGACGAGGACGCACGTAGCCATAGGCAATCGCTTCATAGATCTCCCGCATCGACGACACTTCAAACGAGGTGAACAATTGCCGCACCGCCTCCCACAAGGCGCACTTGGGCCCCTTCTTCGCCCACGCGGCCCGGAACAGGGCGTTGCTCTTTTGCTGCACCTGGTCGATCGCAAACGCCAGCATCATCAGCAGCGCCATTACCACGCCCAGGTGCTTTTCCCCATGTCCGTAGTTGTGCTCAAAATGGTATCCCTGGTTCTTCAGGGTGTTGAACGTCTCGTTCTCGATGTGCCAACGCGCTCGCCCGCCCCGCCCGCCCTTGTCGAAGGTCGCCGCCGTCAAGTTCAGATCCGTCACCCAGGCCCAGTCGCACTCTGCTTCCGCGTCGGTTGCCACACAGCGCAGAAAGTTGACGCGTACTTCCGGGTTGGATTCGTTCAAACTCAGATCCTTGACGAACAGGTAATGGCGCCGCTTCCCCGTGCCGGTTTCGACCTCGTCGTGTACCTCGACCTCATTCTTCTCCACCCGCCGGTAGACTTGCTCGAACAGGTGCGCGTGGTCCCCCGGCTTGACTCCCAGGATGAAATGGCAGCGGGCCGCTTGCAGGTCGCGAATGTGCGGCGCGTTGCTGCTCAGGGCGTCCTCGATGATGATGACCGGCAGATGCGGATGGTCCTGACGGAAACGCTTCAGCCAGCGGCGTGCCGCGTTGCGTTCGCAGTCGTTCTTGCTCTGGCCGTCCTGGCGTTGGATGGGTTCCGGCGCCAGGGGGATGACCTCGGGCAAGTCCGGGTGGACGATGACCGCCCCCAGCATCTGGTGGTAGTAGGACACCGTACCGTTATGGTGCTGGCGGCTCAGGCAGTGCGCGCAGTGGACGTTCTGCGAGCAGAAGTACTCGACGCCGTCCAGGGCGATCAGGTAACAGCCCTCGAGGAAGACATACTCCTCCAGGACCTTGCCACGCTGCACTTGGCGGAAGAGGTCGGTGAACGCGGGACGGAGCTGGTCGGGGTGAACCTCATCCAGGATGGTGCGCATCTGGGTATCGCTGGGGACGGCCAAGAGACCAAAGACCGAGCGGAGGTTGTGATCGAGGGCGCGGCGACAGAAGGCGAGCAGGGAGGGATCCTTGAGAGAGAACAGGGCCAGGCCGGCCATCAAGACGTCGGCCAGGGAGAAAGTGGGTGCGCGGCGTTGCTCGGGCAACTGCTCGAAACGGCGGCGGGCGAGCGAGACCAGAGCGTCAAAATGGAGATGACGCCGCTGACGTGGCGAAGGATCCGATCGGTTCATGACAGCCCCTCCTGGGACTGCCATGCAATCCTTGCGCCCCCGTCAGGGCTTTACGAAAACCGCTTCCGCAAACGCCACTTTTTGAGTCTGTTTAGCTCTCGCCGGGAATTGCTGCTCCGTCGCCGAGGCCGCGCGCTCCCTCGGCCTGCACGAGAACCTCATCCGCTCCTGGAAGCAGGCCTTCCAGGACCAGAGCGAACAAGCTTTCCCGGGACAGGGCAACCGCTCTCCCTTCGAGGACGAGGTTCGTCGTCTCCGCGCCGAGAACAAGCGTCTCCTCGCGGAGCGTGACATCCTAAAAAAAGCGGCGGCGTTCTTCGCCAGGGAGGCGACATGACCTACTGCTTCATCGACCAGCACAAGGACCAGTGGCCTGTCCGACTGCTGTGCGAAACGCTCGAGGTTTCCCCCGCCGGCTACTACGCCTGGCGGCAACGGCCTGCCAGCGAGCTGCAGCAGCGACGCGACGCCCTCCTCGTCGAGATTCGGGCCATCCACGCTAAGGTCAAGGCACGCTACGGCAGCCCACGCATCCATAAGGAACTCGTCGCTCGCGGTCAGGACTGCTGCGCCAACACCGTCGCTAAGCTCATGCGCGACAACGACATCCAGGCCAAAACGGCGCGGAAGTTCCGCGTCACGACGACGGACTCCAACCACAACCTGCCCGTCGCGGACAACATTCTCGATCGGCAGTTCAATCCCTCCGAGGCCAATGAGGTCTGGCTGACCGACATCACCTACATCCCGACCGACGAGGGTTGGCTCTACCTCGCCGCCGTCGAGGACCTGTACTCACGGCGCATCGTCGGCTGGTCGATGGACGACAACATGGAGAGCCGCCTGGTCGTCGATGCACTGGAGATGGCGGTCCAGCGACGGCTACCGGATGAAAAGCTGCTGGCTCATTCCGATCGAGGTAGCCAGTACGCCAGCGAGCACTACCAGCGGCTGCTGGGCCGGCACGGCATCACCTGCAGCATGAGCCGTCGCGGCGACTGCTGGGACAACGCGCCGATGGAGAGCTTCTTCGCTTCGTTGAAGAAGGAGTTGGTCCACGACGCCAGGTTCGCCACGCGGGCGGAGGCCCGAGCGGCGATCTTCGAGTACATCGAGGTGTTTTACAACGGTCAACGCCGTCACTCCTCGCTGGGGTACGTCTCCCCAGCGGAGTACGAACAATCGGAATAACCCTTAACCTCGTGTCCACTTTTCGTGGGGAACTCCAGAAGCAATTAACGAATTCCGCGCAATGTGCATGATAGCTAGCCGCGCACTCCTCGCGATGCAAAGAAGACAATCGGGCTGAAGAATCGCTCAAAGACAGCAGACGGACTCTATTTCCCTGACCGCTCGGGCGCCCATCAGGTGTCAAACGCCGTTCGACTCACCCTACCCGCAAAGGGAGGCCGCAACGGACAGGTCGAGGCCGCAACGGGGAGGCCGCAACGGGGTCAGGCCCCGAACAGGTCGAACCTCTTGGCCCGCGCGTCGCGTTGCAAGACACCCGGCGCCTCGATCCGCTGGGCGTGCCGATGAGCGTCACAGGCTCGCGCGGCGAATTATACTCAACGCGGCCTGGTTTAACACAAGCCTGAAGCGCAAGCGAAGGACTACCCCTTCGCTTGCGCTTCAGGCTTGTGTCAGAGTTCCCCGCGTTGAGTATAACTCTTGAATAAGCGTTAGTGCCTGGGTGGGACAATTGCGGGGTAGACCG
>JBBRIK010000791.1:0-3849 GCA_038221045.1 Gemmatales bacterium | reverse complement strand
GATGGGCGCCGGAAGGATGGCCGGGTCTTTTCGCGCGGGACAGCCGACGAACGCAACCGTGACCAAGATGGCATTTGCGATGACGCCGATCCTAAGAGTCAACGACCGTCTCTTCATGGAATTGCCTCCCGTGACCAGGAGCGGAAGTGTAGTCACGGCTGAAGGAGCGGTCAATGCGAAAAAGGCCGCCGGGAGCCGCTCTTGGTGCCTTTCGCCGCTTGATACTGGCGACAGGATGGAACCTTGGTAACGGGGCAACGGTGTTTCCCGTTGCCGAAGTGCGTTATGGGTCCGCTGAAACTGTGCGAGGATTTCGCCGATAGCCCAGACCCCCGCAATCGCCAGCGCGGGGTGCGCGACGGTCCCATCGACCGTGGTCAACGGGGGCTGTCCCTTTTTCCGGACCAAGCTCATCGATCAGTGTCCCGGGTGGGAGTACCGGAAGGGGCGGGGCTGGTTGCCCGAGGTCGGCGGCGATTTGCCAGGTCGCGGTGAACGCCCGGACGCCAGTCTCGCCGTCACGCCGGGCGGCCGGCAGGTTGTCGGTCCACTCGCCGCGCACGATGTCTTGAACGAAGAGCCGAACCTCCCCGGCAGCCGCCAGCGTCCGGAGCTCGACGCCTGCTCGAACCGCCAGGGTCCGATCGCGCAGCGGCGCCCGGACAATGTCGAGTAATGTGCAGGTATCCAGAAAGAGGATCGGTCGGGGAGCTGCGGTCAAGTCTGCCACGGCCTGGGCGATGGTGATCATGGGGTCGTAACCGCCAGCCGCTTGGCCAGCCATTCGGAGTCCGCGAAAAACCGGTTGGCGATTGGCGTCACGGCCTCCTGCTTCCAACCGCTGTCCGCCAGCCACCTGCCCAACTCGGCCCGGTCGAGAGCGACCTGCTCGGCCAGGCAGCCGGATACGAACTCGTCCCACACCCTTTGTGCCTGGTCCGCCAGCTAGGAAAAGGGGAGCGAGATGCCCTCGGCGATCGCCCTCTTCCCGCATCCGCTTTGCTGGTCCTTGGGGCGACTCCGTGCTTGTTCGTTTCGGGGCCTGGCTCCGGCGGGGAGTGTCTGGGAGCATGATTTCGCGAGTCGGTCGCACCTCTTCTTCGGTCCTAATGCGTCTGGGAAATCTTCCCTCCTGGGTGCGGTCGCCTGGGGCCTCACCGGTCGTATCTACCGCGACGACCGACCCCCAGCCCCACCGGAGGACGTCACCGTCTACACGACCGCCAAGCGCCCAACGCCGGGTACGCGCTCCGATGCCCTGACTCTCACCGACGAACACGGCGCGAGTACGCCTCGGCAGAAGGAATACTGGGTCGAACTGGAACTCTCTGCCGTCGATAGCGACGGCCGCCGCACCATTCAGTGGGTCCGCCGGCACAGCGTCGACGGCTTGGCCATGTCTCTTGACGGCGCAACGTGGACGCCCATCTCCTCTCTGGAGGAGGCCGGGATCAGCGACCTCGACGCCGAACTCCAACTGCTGATGCCCGCACGCGTCCCGTACATCCGCTTCGGGAAAGACACGGACCTCGTCTACCTGTTCTCCCAGATCGTCGGCCTCGACGATCTCGAAGCGATCGCCGAGCTGGCGGGAAAGGCCCATACCGCCCTCATGCGGGAAGTCACGCGCATCGAACAGAGTGACCTCTCACCGCTCCAACAGCAACTCGTAACGCGTGCCGAAAGGATCAATCAACTCGCCCCCGAGGCCGTGCGCTCTCTTGCATCGTTCGCCCCCATACTCGACTCGGATCGCACCCTCGATGCCGTTACGACGTTCGGTCGGGATCTCGGGGCGTTGATCGAACGGCAGACGACTCAACTGGCACGAGATCTAGGCGTTCCCGTCGGGGAAACGCCGCCCGACGGAGATGAGGGACTCCGCGAGAACCTCGCCAATCTTCCCGGCCACGTCCAGTCAGCCACGGATGAGTTGGCCAAGGATCTGTCTGCGTTGTTCCCCGCCAGCATGGGGCTTCGGCTCCCGAGCGCGGAGGAACTCACTGAACTCGCGATCCGGCTCGATCGCTGGCAGCAGGACGCTCGCGAGAAAGCCCGGGAGCGATTGGAATGGGCGCTCCGTGCTGCAGCGGACGCGAAGATGAACTTGATGCTCGCTGCCGCCGCGCACGTCACCCCGGACTCGCAAGAGTGCCCCGTGTGCTCGCAGCCGCTCGACGAGACGCCGGCCGTGCGTGAGCGGCTGACCGAACTCCATGACATCGCGGGGCAGCTGCACCTCCATCAAACGATCGAGGATCTGGAGCGATCCTGCATCGCGGAACTGGACGCCATCATCCCTCCCGCCACTCGCTCGGCAGGAGAGCAGGGCCTCACTGACCGCATTCGCGCTGACTGGAGACAGCTGAAGGAATTGCGTTTCCCAGGGCTGCTCCGCGGGGTCGCGGAGCGGTTCGACGAGAAGGTGGAGACTCTGGCGGCGTCGTGCTGTGCATCGGAGGAACCGCCGTCCGCTCCTCTGAACGGAGGCTTCGAGGAGGGTTTCCCCGACGCCTTCCGTCGTCTCGACGAGGGACTCGCGTCTGCCCGCCAGTACGTCCGTTTCGTCCGGACGATGCACGCCCACGTCACGCGCACTGGCGATATCCTGTCATCGCTCCTGAGGAACGAGGAGAGTGGTGGTACGGATTCTCTGCTGGTGATCCTCCGGCGCGGGCGGGTGATCAATGAGCAGCTGCACACGTTAAGCGATATCAGCGCAGACGCCTGGGAACTCCACCAGGCTGAAAAGCGGCGCGGCAGCGTTTCCAACCTCATCGCGCAGTATCGCCGTGTCGCTGTCGCTGCGGAGTCGCCCAAGGCCCTCGGCGTGTCGGTCCGCGATGAGGTGATTGACGTCATGAAAGGCGTCGAGCCTCGAATGCGCGCCTTCTACGAACATCTATACGGCGATGACCGTCTGACTTTCGACACGGTCACGACCGGCCATGCTGCCAACCCCAGGGTGAAAAGCGAGCTCAATGTCTACCTGCGGGCGGGGGACGAGCGGGTCCCGATCGGCCCGTACTCCAACGCCGGGCGGATGCGAGCGCTCACGCTCTCGTTCGTGTTCGCACTGCTGGAGCGGTCTGCTGGCTCCCTCAGGCTGCTGATCCTCGACGATCCCGCCCTCTCCCTGGATGACGAGCATAAGTCCCGTCTGGCGGATCACCTCGTCCGACCGTGCCTGGATCGCCACCAGGTCATCCTCACGACGCACTACGAGACCTTCTTCAAGATCGCCGAACCCGTCTTCGCCGAGGCGGAGCGCCTCCAGTTTACCCCTCAGCGGCGGGTGTGCGATGCGGTGGGGTTCGAGCCTTCCGATCTCCTCCAGCGATTCGAGGCGTCACTGCGGACGCACTCCTGCACGTGGCGTGAGGCAGGGGTCAACCTCCGCCGCTGGGCGGAGCGCGTCCTCTATACGCTCAGTGGGTACTGCCCCGCGCCCTTTGTTCGGTTCAATAACATCCCCGATAGTATCGCTGCCTACGCCGCGATCACGGACCCGGGCGTTGCAACGAACCGGCGCGACAAGATCGTGACCGCCCTCAGCAGCCCAGAGTTTGGTCGTGTTATGCATCGTCTCGCGCACGATGAGGAGCCGACGGAGACGGAAGCCCGCGACGGACTCGAGTGCCTGATGAAGTGCCGCAGGGACGTGGATGCAGAAATCGCCAACTTGAAAGAGCTGTTCCAGCATGACCTGCTCGGCCGCGCCATCAATCGTCGCCCAAGCGTGACGTGCCTGCCCCTGCAGGAAGTCATTCCCGATATGCAGTTGTGGGTCGAGGGAGCCGCCGCCGCCGCACACAACGGGATCGGCATCACCTGGGTGGAACGGGAGGT
>JBBRIK010000790.1:0-3850 GCA_038221045.1 Gemmatales bacterium | reverse complement strand
GAAGCGGGGGGCGAGGGGAGCAGGAGGGGAGCGGGAGAGGAGCAGTCGCGATGAACGCTCATGTATTCGGCAGTATTGACATCCTCCAGGTCGATCCCATCGGCGGTCTTATCGCGTTCTACCTGTTCGTGTTGCTGCTCTATCTCATTTACGCCTATCCCAAACATCTCCTCTTGATCGTCAAGAGCCTGGGCCGAAACCCGCGGCGAACTCTCCTCACGGGCATGGCCATCTTCGTTCTCGTCTTCGTCATCACGCTCGTCTGGTCGATCCTGTGGTTCCTCGATCAGGTGACCAGCGAGAAGAGCAAGGACTTCAAGGCGATTATCACCGAACGCTGGCAACTGCCCAGCCAGATGCCCATCGCCTACGGCAACAGCCTCGCGGAAGGAGCGGCGTCGCGGCCCGAGGACGTCAAGCCGAGCGACAACATGACCTGGCAGTTCTATGGCGGCACCATCGATCCCGGCAAGCGAACGGCTGAAAGCATCGTCTTCTTTTTCTGCATGGACCCGGCCAAACTGCTGACGATGATGGACGGCCTCGACGACCTCACCGAGCAGCAACGTGAGGACCTCGAACGCGACATCCGGAGCATGCAGACCAACAAACGAGCCGTCCTCCTCGGCAAGGATCGCCTCGCAAAGATGAACAAGCACGTCGGCGAGCGGATGATCGTCACCGGCCTGAACTACACCGACATCAACCTCGAAGTCGAAATCGTCGGCACCTTTCCGCCCGGCCGTTACGATCAGAGCGCCATCCTCAATCGCGACTACCTCAACGACGCGATGGACGTGTACAACCAGGGACAGATGCGGACCGGGCAGGCGAAACATCCGCTGACGGAGAAGAGCCTCAACCTCGTCTGGCTCAAGGTGCCGGACACCAGGACGTTCAACCAGGTGGCCGAGCAGATAACCGATTCGAGCCTGTTCACGTCGCCGGCGGTCAAGGTCGAGACGGCGTCATCGGGCATCGCCAGTTTCCTCGACGCCTATCGCGATCTGCTCTGGGGCATGCGCTGGCTGCTGGTGCCAGCCATCCTCGTGACGATGTCGCTGGTGATTGCCAATGCCATCAGCATCAGCGTCCGCGAACGCCGGCCGGAAATGGCCGTCATGAAAGTGCTGGGCTTCGGGCCGGGAACGATCATGGCCCTGGTGCTGGGCGAAGCGCTGCTGATCGGCGTCGGCAGCGGCTTTCTCAGTTCCTTCTTGTCGTGGTATCTCATCAACCACGTTGCTGGAGGACTCAAGTTCCCGATCGCGTTCTTCCCGGCCTTCATGATTCCAACGCAGGCCCTGTGGTGGGGAGGGATGCTCGGCGGGCTGACCTCGCTGGCGGGCAGTCTGGTGCCAGCGTGGTCGGCGCGGACGGTCAAGGTGTCCGAGGTGTTCTCGAAGGTGTCGTGATCGCAAGCGCCGAGAGGACTTCCATGAAACGCAGCCTGCGCGTGACGCTTCTGAGCATCCTGCTCAGCCTGACGCTCTTCACCGTTCTTGTCCTCGGACTCACCGGCTACTTCAACTTGCGCAGCACGGCTCACGAACTGACCGACGAACTGCTCGATCAGATGGGCGCGCACGTCAATCAGCACGTCGAGGACGTCGTCAAGACCGCGCATCGCCAGAGCGGGATGATGCAGCATCTGTTCAAGGAAGGGCTGCTCGATCCCGACGATTTTTCTCGACTCGCCAGCTACTGTCACGAAGTCGTCGATTCGATCCCCATGCTCAGCGGCGTCTACTTCATCCGCCCGGACGGCGTCGCGGTCTTCGTGATGCGCTCCCCGCAGACGAACCGCATCACGGTCCGCGAGGTGAAGCCCTCCGCCGATGGCAAGAGCTGGCTGCTGCACACGTCCACGATCCGCGACTTTCGCGAGCGGAAGGAGGGGACCGGGCAAACGTCGCAACTCGCCCAGGACGTGCGAACGCTGCCAGGCTTCGTGGCCGCCCAGAGCCAGAAGCGGCCCGTCTGGACGGAGACGTATCTCTTCTTCGGCGAACGCGGGACGCTCTCGTATCCCGGTCTCAGTCATGCGACGCCGATCTCCGAAGCGGACGGCAGCCTGCGCGGCGTACTCGGCATCATCTTCAACGCCTATGCCCTGTGCGACTTCCTCAAGGAACTCGACGATGCCTCGCTCGGCTATGCCTTTCTGGTCGAGGTGCGTTCCGACGGCGAACGAAAACTGATCGGACATCCGGATCGAAAGATCGTCCTGCGCGACGATACGGTTCCGGGGCAGGCGTTGCACGCGGAGTTGATCGCTCTGAAGGACGTCGCCGATCCGCTGGTGCCGGCGCTGGTCGGGCGGATTCCCGACTCGGTCGATCCGGCCGGCATTCCTCGCCTCGTCCCTCTCCACTTCAAACTCGACGGCGTCAAGTACCTGGGCGGCTATCGCGGTCTGGAGACGAAGAAGGACGCTCCGCGCTGGCTGATCGGCATGGTCATTCCCGAGGACGACGTGCTGTCGGGAGTGAAGCGGCACATCCGGGTGAGCCTGGTCATCGCCGCCGGCGTGTTGCTGTTCGCCCTGCTGCTGAGCGTGTTGACGTCGGCCCAGGTGGCGAAGCCGTTGGAGGCGTTAGCCCGTGACGCCGAGGCGATCGGGCGACTTGAGTTGCAACCGCGTCCCAGCGGCCATTCGATCATCCTCGAAGTCGATCGGTTGGCATGCGCCATGGAGGACATGAAGACGAGCCTACGCTCCTTCCGCCGCTATGTCCCGGCGGACCTCGTGGCGAAGCTGATGCGTTCGGGTCAGGAGGCGGACCTGGGAGGAGAACGGCGACGGCTGACGATCTATTTCTCCGATATCGCCGGCTTCACGTCGATCTCGGAAGCGATGGAGCCGGAGCAACTCGTCGAGCATCTGGGCGAGTATTTGCAAGCGCTCAGCGAACAGATCCAGGCGACAGGCGGCACGGTGGACAAGTACATCGGTGACGCGATCATGGCGTTCTGGGGAGCGCCCCAGGAGATGCCGGAGAACGCCCTGGCCGCCTGTCGCGCTGCCATTCGCAATCAGCAAATCCTGGCTCAGTTGCGTGAGAAGTGGAAAGTCGAGGGCAAGCCGGCCTTCTTCGCGCGCATCGGGATCAACACCGGCGAGGTCGTCGTCGGCAACATCGGCAGCGCGGCCCGCCTCAACTACACGGTGATCGGCGACGCGGTCAACCTGGCGAGCCGGCTCGAAGGCTTGAACAAGTATTACGGCACGGCGACGATGATCAGCGAGGCGACCTACGAGGAGGCGAAGGCCCACATCATCGCCCGGCCGCTGGATTGGGTCTCCGTCAAGGGTAAGAAGAACGGCGTGCTGGTGTATGAGCTGCTCGGCCTGCTCGGCGAGACGGCCGCTGCCCTGGTCCAGATGGCGGAGACGTTCGGACGAGCGTTACAGGACTATCGGCGTCAGGAATGGGACGAGGCGAGTCGCGGTTTCGAGCAGGTGCTGGCTCGCTGCCCGGACGATCTGCCGGCGAAGGAGATGCTGAGGCGTTGCGGGGCGTATCGGGCTACGCCGCCAGGATCAGCCTGGGACGGCGTGCATCACATGGAGAGTAAGTGAGAATCCCTTCTTGCCGCTTGCGGCTCAGCGGGCAGTTCGCTAAGCCGCAAGCGGCAAGAAAGAGGGAAGTTATTCGCCCGTCGGTCCTTTCTCCTCACCATTGACGTGTCCCATCACCCAGCGATTGACGTCGCGGAGCATGTCGGGATGGATGCGATGGGTGGAGGCGTAAGAGTGGAAATCGACGTTGAGACCGGCGGTGTAGAGCAGGCGAGCGTCTTGACGGGCGAGTCCGAGAGGGACGATGGCGTTGGCGAAGCCATGACC
>JBBRIK010000789.1:0-3855 GCA_038221045.1 Gemmatales bacterium | reverse complement strand
GGATGCGCTGGCGAGAAGAGGGGACCGATAGCATGTGCCACCTGCGAACTCTCTTGAAGAGTGAACCGGGTCAGTGGCAAGCTTACTGGCGACGCAGCCTCAACTGAACATCTGTGCCACCAACTAATCTGATGCCTACACCCAGGCCAGGATTGACAGCACCCCTCACATATCGTGGGGTCACCACGAGCCGGCTTCTGGTGGTTTGAGTTCGCCCAACACTCCACGACACCGAAGACTCCGCGTCGCGGCGAACCGCGGAAGCGACTTCAGATGCGGACGAAGATTTTCTGGCGATACATCCACAGACACATCAGCCAAAACACGAGACCCACCAGCGTCCACTTCAAGAACGGCTCCCAGAGCGGTCCCCAACCCAGGAAGACGTCCTCGCCGAAATAGGTCATCAGCGTCCGCGCCGCCCAGTTCTTCATCAGCATGCCCATGCAGTAGATCGCGATGGAGTTGACGCCGACGACGACCAAAGGCCAGGCCCAGCCCTTGTACTCCAGCACGTCGATCAGTCCGTAAAGAGCGGCGAGGATGAGACAGCACCAGCCCGTCGAAAAGATCGCCCACGATGGCGTCCAGATGCGCTTGACCAGCGGGCAGATGCCTGCCAGATCCAGCGCTAGCCCCACGAGCAGCCCCGCGACACCCGCCAGAAACAGCCATGACAACTTCGTCGAGGGCGAACGCGAGGAGCGCAGCAGCTCGCCGCACATCAGGCCGAAGAGCATGGTCGCCAGCGACGGAATGAAGTTGATCGTCTGATAGCCGCCCTGGTTGAACGCGAAGGGCTCCTGTTGCGGCAGCAGGTTGAGCAGCCAGAGGTCGATTGCATGACCGACGTTGGCGTTCTTGTGCCAGGCGGGCGCGAGGCCGGTCAGATGCTCCTGCGCCCACTTCGCCGACATCTTGAACTCGGGTGCGCCCAGCGACAGATCGATGCCGGCATATGGATAGAGGACGTATAGCAGCCAGGTGCCGATGAGGATGGCCACGACGGTTATCACTTGCGTGCGGAAGGATCGCCGCGATAGCACATAGAGGAACGGATAGGCGAGGCCGATCTGCGTCAGGACGTTCATCAGCGACCACTCGGGATAGAGCTTCCCATTGGAGATCAGGAAGATCCCGAGAAAGACGAGAATGAGCGAGCGCCCAACGGTGTGCAAGAGGAGAGTCGCTTCGGAATGACCGCTGTCACGCCGGCGGGAGAACGAGTAGGCCGCCGCGACTCCGACCATGAACATGAACGACGGCTGGATGAGGTCCCAGTAGCCGCAGCCCACCCATTCCGCATGGCTGAACTGGTAGAGGACTCCGCCCCAGAAATCCGGAGCGACGTCGGCAGCGATGTGCCGTGTGGCCGTCTGCTCAAGGCCGAAGCCGGTGAAGGCCAGCGTCACCATGATGAGGCCGCGATAGGCGTCGAGCGAGAGGAGACGTTGCTTGAGGAAGTCGGTCTTCGGTTCAAGCGGCTCTACGATGGCGGGTTCGTCGGACATGGCACGGCACTCGATGCGGGCGTTTCAAGGGGGTGATACGTGAAGGTATACCGCCGGATGCATCGTGTACAGACGAAACTTGTCGCCGTCGGGGAGGACGATGCCGCTCGACTTGTTTTCCTCGATGGGCCGCAGCGGATTGCCGGCGTACTTCTCCCAGTGGATCAGGTCCGTTGAGGTCGCGATGGCCGTACTCCACAGTTTCGCCTTCGGTCCTGTTTTCGAGGAGCCGTGATAGTAGGCGTAATAACGGCCCTTGTGCTTGATGATCTGATTGAGGGCGACGAGGTCCTTGTCGTACGCGCCGGGGCCAGGCGACAGTACCGGTTCGTCTTGCACGTTGGTCCAGACCTTCATGTCCTTCGATTTCGCAAGCCAGATGCCCTCGTCCTTGCGCTCGTAGAAGAGATGCCAGAGTCCGTCTTCGAGCCAGGCGGTCGGCGTGCCGTAGGGACCGTCGGGAATCGGCTTGCCGTTCTTGAAGCGTACGTCGAGCAGGCCGACGCGCTTCCAATCGACGCCGTTGTCCGAGACAAGCAGGTGCGCGCGATCGTGCCGGCCCTCGGCGAACATCCAGTATTTGCCGGCGTCCTTGACGATCATCATGTCCTCGACCCAGTGATCTTTGACGAGAGGGTTGCGCGGATGGCGCGTCCACTTGATGCCGTCGGGAGAGGTGGCGAGGCCGAGCATGCGAATGCCGTCGCGGGTGCCATCGTAGCCGGTGTACCACAGCTTCCAGACGCCGTCCTCGCGCATGATCCAACCGCGCTCGCGGATCATCGCGTCCCATTTGCCCGGAGCAGCGGCGAAGACGGGTTCCTTGGCGTGCGGAACGAACTTGACCAGTTCGGGAGGGAACTTATCGTCGGCGGATGTGAAGGGGGTGAGGAGCAGAAACGACAGGACCATCAAGGTCGATCGATGTGTCATGAGTCTCCCTCTTCCGCTTGCGGCGTAGCGGGCTTACGCGGAAGACCGCTACGCCGCAAGCGGAGGTCATCCCTGAGGCAATTCGAGACGAAAACAGGCACCGGGACTGCTCGAACACAGGCTCAGTCGTCCGCGCAGCATGCGCGACCAGCGCTGAGCCAGGGCCAGCCCCAGACCGACGCCGCCTCCCGTTGCTTCCGTCTCTCGGCCGCGCCGGAAGGCCCGGAAAATGGCACGCCGCTCGCGCGGCGGCACTCCCGGACCGCGATCCTCAACCTCGAAGATAACACGCCCGCTCGCCACCCGCGCGCGCAGCCAGATGTGCGGGTCGTCGGCAGTCTGGCTGTACTTGCAAGCATTGTCGATCAGGTTGGCCAGCACCTGCTGCACCAGTTCGGGATCGGTCGTCATCTCCGTCGCCGAACCCGTCTCGTTCTCAACAACAAGCGTCTTACCCGCGTTCTGACAGCGTCCCTGCCAGGTGTCGCGCACCTGATCGAGGACGCCGGCCAGGGCGACCGGCTGGAGTTGGAGTCGAGGCCGTTGCTGCTCCAGACGCGAGAAATCGAGGACGTTGTTGACGAGCCGGCTCAGTCGCTCCGCCTCGCTGTTCAGCGTGCGGAGGTACTCCTCTTTCTGTCCCTCATCGCGGACCATACCGCCGAGCAACATGTCGAGATAGAGGCGCAGTGTCGTCAACGGCGTGCGCAACTCGTGCGTCACGGCCGAGACGAAGCGGAATCGGCGTTCGGACAGGTCGATCAGCGACCAGGCTCCGAGGCCGACGGCCACCAGCGCCACCACGGCCGCCACCCAGGCCAGGGCCAGACCGATGCGCAGAGGGGTCCACCCCTCCGGCCCCGCCACGGAATAGAGCGCGGCCGGCTCCAGCGACAGAGGCAGAAGCGTCATCGTCCGCAGCGGATCGGCTTTCGACAGGTCGCGCACGGGCTCCAGGGTCGCGCCGGGAAACAGCCCCTGCACCTCTTCGAGCAGATAGTCTCTCAGCTTCTTCACGTCCAGCACGACACCCTGACAGATGCGGCTGGTGGAGTTATGCTCATCGCTTGGCTTCTTCCCACTCCGATTGCGTTCGACGACCAGTTCGCGAACCAACACGAGATATTCGCGCCCCTCGCCCGTCTGCACCCATACACGTTCGAGAGGAGTCATCTTGAGCGACGCCTCGGCCATCGAAGCGTTCCCCTTGAGGTTGGCTCTGTTGAACCAGTTCGCTCCCTGGTCCTGAAGGTTCCGGAGCATATCGATCTCATTCTCGGTGGACGTATTCTGTGGCTCCGAGTTGGTCTTCCCTGAGCCGATCCGGCGTCCCCCGCCTCGAGCCAAGGGATTGGCAAACTGTCCGCCGAACTGTCCGCCCCCCTGCGGATACGCTCCCTGTCCCAATCCG
>JBBRIK010000788.1:0-3859 GCA_038221045.1 Gemmatales bacterium | reverse complement strand
GTCCCTGCCGCAGTCGCCGGGACACATGACCTTCAAAACGTCGTTCAGATTCAAAGCGGTACAGACTTCGGAACGGGAGCCGTTCTCTTCGACGGAACCCACGTCCTCACTGCTGCCCATGTGGTTTCAGGGACGGAGGCGAATCCGTTCCCTGATGCCAAGGTCTCCTTCAACTTCGACCGCATCAACCCAGTCGACAATTCTTCGATTCCCATCACCATTGACATCACCGTACCCAAGAACGCAGGGGCGAACATCTTCCAGGCCGTCCCGATTGGCGTGGACGCCTGGAGGAGGAATGACCCCTCGTTGAATGGTCTCGCTATCCTGACGCTCGTCGATCAGAAACCGGGTATGAGTCTTCCCGGCCGTCGTCTGGTGTCACCGTACTCCGCCCTGGCGATTCGCTACGAGTTTTTTGGCGGGAACCCCATCGGTAAGGAGTTCCAGATCGTCGGTTACGGCAACACCGGCACCGGGAACGATGGCGTCCATCTGTACGAGACGCAGAGGATACAACTCGGTATCGCTCCTCTGGCGGGTGCCAGGTTCACCCTACAGTTCCAGCCTCCCACGCCTCCAGGCGGAGCCAAGCCTGCCGCCGAGACGACTGCCGACATATCGACCTTGAACCTCACGGCAAAAGACATTGCCGCCGCCCTTGTTGCCCTCCCCTCGATCGATGTGGAAGACGTCATCGTTGCCAACTTCGGCGCGGGCACCTACCGCGTCCGCTTCACAGGTAAGTATGCCGGCACCAACATCGACGAACTCGTCGCGGCGGTCACCGCGGGGGGGGACTTCGGGTTTGGAGTCACGACTGGCACTGACCGGGACGGCGGAGCGACAAATGGGGTCAAACGGTCGGCCTGGAACACGTTCGACCGCACTTTTGCCGCAAACGCCCGACTTCTGGAATTTGATTTTGATGACGGGACTGCGGCCCGAGACGCAATCCCGCTCACTGTTCCCCACCGCGGGGTTCTCGGCGAAGGCATGCCTGCCCCAGGTGACTCCGGCGGCCCCGCCCTGGTACAGGCTGGCGCCACCTGGCAAATCGCGGGGGTCTTGGAAGGGGGGCTTCCATCCCCCCCGACTGACGTTTCGCCATACGTCAATTCGGACGGCAGGGTGGTCGGCGATTTCAGTTTCGGCGAACGCGGAGTCTACACGAGTACTGCTCCTTACATGGCAGGATTCATCAACCCGACGCTTGCCGGCGCCTACGACCTCGTGCTGGATATGAACCAGCAGGTGCTTGGGCGTGATGGCATGATCGAGAACCTGACTATCACCGTCCGCCGTAACGTGGCAAACCTTGAAATCAGCGTGGCGGGGTCTAACGACCCTCGCTATAACGGGATCTACTATTCGGCCCCGATCGCCGCCATCCGCTCTCTTACCGTGCGGGGGACCGCCGACAATGAGACGCTCTTGATCTCGAATCGCCTGGGACTGCCGAGGAATCCGCGATTTGAAGGCGGGGGCGGCAACGACGTCGTCGATTTCCTGAGGGCGGCCCTCGATGGCGGCCCTCCCGATCAATACGAGGTCATTGGGGAAGGATCCAACGATACCGTCCGCATCTCGGACTCCTCTTCGACAGATGCGCAGGTCTGCGCGCTCAGCGGCAACACGATTCTCTACAACGGCTCCCCTCTCGTGACGTTCCAGTCACTCGAACACCTTACGATCCAGGCGGGTTCAGGGAACGACCTTATTCGACTCGACAACGTCCCTGCTGGTTTGGATGTGTCGATCAATGGTGGGGCTGGTGCCGACACGGTAATCCTCGGACAGGGGACTCTCTCACTCACACAGCAACAACTGACGGGCGTCGAGACGATTCAGGTCGATGGAGGAAACCTCTCCCTCGGCGGCAGCGTGAGCGTCACAAACCTGACCCTCAACTCTGGCACCCTGGACGTAGGCGGACCGGGGAGCATCGGCGACCTTTCCGTGAGCGGATCCTACGTCCAGGGTTCGGCAGGGATCCTACGTCTCGATTTGGCAAGCCAGCAAGCTGGCGGGGCAGACGTGTTGCATGTCGCTGGCTCCGTGTCGATCGCGGGATCTCTCGTCCTGAATACCCTCCCCGGCTTCACGGGGGGACCGGTCACTCTCCTCGAGAATCTGGGTGCCGCCAGCGTTAGCGGGACCTTCCAGGGCTTGCCCCAGGACTCGCTCCTTTTCCTCAACGGCTCCCCGTACCGGCTGTCCTATGTCGGTGGTACAGGTAACGACGTCACCCTCGTTCCTGATTCGTACTGGGCTCATGTAGGCGGGCAGGTCTGGCGCGATCTCAACAGCAATGGACTTCAGGACGGAGGCGAGCCTGGACTGGCTGGGATTCTCGTCCGCCTGTACACTTCCGCGGGGATCCTCGTTAGCTCAACTTCCACGAACAGTGCAGGTGCATACCAGTTCAACATCTCCACTCCTGGAACCTATTACATTGCGGTCGAGCGCCCACCAAACTCTTCTTTCACCACACCCAACCAGGGCGTCAACGACGCTATCGACAGCGACGTCAGCGCCGATGGGTTGACAGCCCTGTTCGCGATCCTGGGCGGGGAGACGCTGACGGATATTTTTGCGGGAATCATTCTTTAGGGCGAAGGCGATGGGGAAGGGGTGGCGCGGCTTCCCGCACCACCATTTTCACGGAGGGAGTGCGGACATGAAAAGGAAAAGTGTGCTGTCAGCCTTGGTCCTCTTCCCCTGCTTCTTCTTTTCGGTCTGGAGTACAGACGGCAAGCCGTCAACCACTCCTCAGACCGATGACAACCTGGCTGCTCGGAGTGTCGGCCCATTCGCTCTCGACTTGCATCGCGAACTTGCGAAGGGACACGACAACGTTTTCTTCTCGCCGCAGAGTTCGTTCAACGCCCTCTGTCTCGCCTACGAGGGTGCCGAAGGCAAGACCGCGGAGGAAATGGGCAAAGTCCTGCACGTCTCCCTGCGCAGTCCTCAATTTCATGCTGCCTTCCGCGACCTCAGCCGCCGCCTGGCGGGGAATGATGGTTCTGGCGCGCGGTTGTCGGTTGTCAACTCCGTGTGGGTGCAAGAAGGCTTCCCCCTTCGCGACCCCTACCTGCGTATCGTGGAGGATAATTACCAGTCGTCCGTCCACCGCGTTGATTTTTCGGGGGACCCAACTCGGGCACGTCGCCAGATCAACCGCTGGGCCTCCGAGAAGACGCACGATAAGATTCAAAAACTCCTCTCGAACGGGGACGTCAACCCCGACACCCAGCTCGTCCTCGCCACTGCTGCCTATCTGAAGGCATCCTGGGTCCACCCCTTCGACAAGTCGCGCACCGAAGCGCAGCCGTTCTTCGGCACCAAAGAGACACGCCGAATTTCGATGATGTCAACCTCCGGCTCGTTCAGCTACTATTCGTCCAACGACTTCCATCTGCTCGAACTTCCGTTTGAGGGGTCCAGGCTGAGCTGTTTTGTTCTTCTCCCGACTCGGAAAATCTTGTTGCCAGCCATCGAAAAAGAACTGACGTGGGAGCGTCTCGTCGAGGCCATCGGCAAGGTCGATACGCGCTCGGTCAGGGTGACCATTCCCAAGCTGAGACTTCGCGAGGATTATCACCTGCGGGAACCTCTGCTCGCCTTGGGAATGCGTTCGCCCTTCTCTCCAAAGGCCGACTTCTCCGCCCTCTCTCGGGAAGGGCGCATTGCCCTTCAAGAAGTCGTCCATTCCTCGTTTCTGAACCTCGACGAGGCCGGGTCAGAAGCGGCGGCAGCGACAGCCGTGGTGGCAATCCAACCAGTCTCCTATCAAACCAAGCCCCTTCCTTCGGTCTCCTTCGTGGCCGATCAGCCCTTTTTGTTTTTCATCCGGGAG
>JBBRIK010000787.1:0-3860 GCA_038221045.1 Gemmatales bacterium | reverse complement strand
CTCCCTCAATCTTACTGTTCATGTATTCGGCGATGTTGGGCTGACTCCGCACGCTCCCGACAACCTTGTCTGGGAAGTGTGTCAACGAGAACAGATTGTTCTGATTACGGCGAATCGCAACGCGGACGGAACGAACTCGCTTGAGGCCACGCTGCGAAGCAGCACTACTTCCGATAGTCTTCCCGTGTTCACCGTGGGGGATGCTCAGCGTCTCTTGTACAGCCGTGACTATGCCGAACAGGTGGCCGAGCGGCTCCTGGAATATCTTCTCGATATCGATCGATACCGCGGTACAGGCCGGCTCTATTTGCCCTGAAGTCCCAGTCAACCCGACTCCCAGGACAGGACGCCATGACGCCCGAAGAAGCCTTTCTGCAAGACATCTGCGAACATCCTGAGGACGATACCCCGCGCCTCATCTTCGCCGACTGGCTCGAAGAACACGACAACCCCGAACGGGCCGAGTTCATTCGCCTGCAATGCGACCTCGCGGGACGGGATGCCTCCGATACGGAGGTGAAGCGTTTGAAGGCGCGGGAGAGCGGACTGATTCAGCAGTTCGGCAATCAGTGGCTCGGCAGGCTTCACGATCTCGGCATTCGTCTGGAGCCGGATCATTCGCCTCGCTTTTCTTCCCACCAATTCTGGCATATTGCCCGCTTCGAGCGCGGCTTCATTGAGAAGGTGTCCTTGCCCTACACCGACTTCGTCTACCGGGCGGAGACGCTGTTCGAGGCCGCGCCGACGATTCGCTCGGTTCGGCTCGTCCGCACCGGCGAGGCACTACCCGCGACGCCCGATGACGTCCTGCTGCTGGCCGACTCCAACGAGTTGAGCCGCCTGCTGGTACTCGACCTGAGCCGGCTGTTCATCGGCGACGATCGTGTGGCGTTGATCGTCTCCTCGCAGCATCTCTATCGGCTGCGACGGCTGGAGTTGGGGCTGAGTTCAGTCGGCGGATTGCAGACGGTGCTGGCCGTCGCTCGGAATCGTTCTCTCGCGGGACTGGCCGCGCTGAACCTGTCCTCGCTGAACCTCACGGACGTCGGCCTTCGCGGACTTGTGGCTGCCGATCACCTCGGCAGTCTGAACTCTCTCGATCTATCGTGCAATAGGATCACCTCGAAGGGAGCGAGACTGCTGGCCGCGGCCCCGCACCTGCGTCAGTTGACCCACCTCAACCTCACTTACAATTCCATCGAGCCGGCGGAACGTGCGCTACTGCGAGATCGGTTTGGGGACGTGGTTCGCATCTGAGTTAGACGAGTTGGCCTGACTTGACAATGCCGCCCTGCATCACGGCGAGAAAGCGCTCGCGCCGCTCCAGCAGACTGACGTCCTCCAGCACGTCGCCCTCGATGATCAGCACATCGGCGAGTTTGCCGGCCTCCAACGTTCCGATCTCATGCCCGCGTCCGAGAATCTCCGCCCCGCTCTTCGTGGCGCAGACGATCGTCTCCAGCGCGGAGAAGCCGACGTACTTGACGAAGAACGTCAGTTCCCTGGCGTAATCGCCGTGCGGGTTCCACGCGAAGCCGTAGTCGCCGCCCATGCCGAGCCGGCCGCCGGCTTTCAGGATCATCCGCGCACTCTCCGCGCCCCCTTCCAGCGTCTCCTTGTGGCCGTCGATCACCGATTGCGACATGCCGAACTCCGGGCCGCGCTCGATGCTCGCCCACTCGAATTGCAGCGCCGGCACCACGGGCGTATTGCGCTCCATCAGCAAGTCGAGAGCCTCGGCGTCCATGAAGGTACCATGCTCCAGCGTGTCGTAGCCGGCCCGCAGCGCGTTCTTGATGCCCTGGGTGGCGCGACAATGCCCTGTCACCTTCATGCCGTGGTTGTGCGCGGCCGCGACCACGGCGTTCATTTCCTCGAAGGTCATGCAGAGCGTGTGATGATCGTTGACGCGCGGAGCGGCGGCGTCGCCGGTCGGATAGGTCTTGACCCACTCGACGCCGTCCTTGACCAGTTTGCGCACGGCGGCCCGAGCCTCGTCGGGTCCGTTGACGATCAGGACGAGGCCCTCCATGCCGATCTTGCGGAAGTCGGGGTTCCAGTCCATGAGGCCACCCGCGCCGCAGATTTCCCGGCCGCTCGCGGCCAGGCGCGGACCCGGAAGGAGATCGCTCTCGATCGCCTTCTTGAGCCAGACGTCGATGTTGAAGAGGCAGCCGCCGCTACGGGCCGCCGTGTACCCGCACTCCAGCGCGAGCTTCGCGTTGACAGCCGCCAGGAGCGTGACGTACTCGACCGGATACTTGATGTCGAGGTCCTGCAACTCGGCAACGTCGAAATAAGTTGGATGAAAGTGCGCCTCGACGAGGCCCGGCATGATGGCGCCGCCGCGGGCGTCGATCTCGCTTCGTTCGCGCGGCACGTCAGTCGGAAGCGCGCGAGCAGGGCCGGCGTAACGGATGAGGCCGTCGCGGATGAGCAGAGCGGCATCGGGGATGGGCGGCGATCCCGTCCCGTCGATCAGCGTGCCGTTGCGGATGAGGGTGACGCCCGTTGCGGTTTTCATGCCGATTTCTCCGTAATGGAACGTCCCTACTCGTCGCGATCCAGCGATTCCAGATAGCCCGCCAGCAGACGCAGCGTCGTCTCGATCTGCGTCCAGTGAATCAGATGGCCGACGCCATCCAGTTTCACCCGCGCACAGTCGGACAGACGCGTCTCCAGTTTGCCGGCATCCTCATCGGTCATCATACCGCCCGCCGCCATGTCTCCCTGCAACAGCAGCACGGGACAGCGAACCCCGCTCAGGATCGCATCCAGATCGTAACCCTGAAGCCATTCGCCGGCAATCAGCGGCTCAAGGACTTTCGGATCGACCTGGCGCAGACAGCGGGCGCTGAAGCGGAGTGAAACGTCATCGCGAACGTCTCCGAACCTCGTCACCCTTCCGGTCCCCGGCGCGACGAGTTGAATCTCCGCGAGGTCGCGGGCAATCTCGACGACGCTCCGGGTCGATCCCGCCAGCGCCTGCATCCCGCGAAACTGGCTCAGGAAGACCGTCTCGCTGATGTTGCGGCCCACAGTCTCGAACGGCGGGTCCTCCAGAACGAGGGCCTTGACGCACTCCGCGAGCGGACCCCCCGCGACGGCGAGGGCGACCATCGCGCCGAGCGAATGGCCATAGATGACGGCGGGTTCATCGCAACATTGACGCAGGAAAGCGGTGGCATCCTCGACGTAATCGACGACACGATAGCGGCCCGGCCTTGGCGTCGATTTTCCGTGTCCGCGAAAGTCGAGAGCGTGGACGTGCCAGCGAGCCGCCAGTGGCGGGATGAGAGGAAGGAAGTCCTGCCAGCAGCGCAGGACGCCGTGGAGAAACAGCAACGGCGGCCCGGAACTGGGGCCGCGCGCATAGTGTAGTGCTGCCTCGCCGGCGGTGAGGGTTTGCTCGGTCAACATGGCGATCCGTCCTGATTCTGCCGCTTGCGGCGTAGCGGAAGATCCCGCGACGCCGCAAGCGGCAAACAACTCGTCTCAGGCTTTCGGCATGGCCACCGCCTTCGCCTCGCCCTGCGTGATGCGATAGTAGCGGTCCGCCTCCAGCCCCTCGAACTCCTGCTTGGTGCCGTCCGCCCAGTAAACCGTGACCGTTCCCGGCGTCTTCTCCTTCTCCATGCCGAAAACGTGGCGCGGATCGCGGGTCGAGGCGTAACTGCCGCCGCCCTTGCAGAAACGCCACTGCGTCCGGTCGCCGACCTTCAAGCTCAGCCGGCCGCCAACGATGTCGCGGTTGTTCTGGCCCTTGAGTTCGATTCCCAGCCAGTGATTGCCCGCGTCGGCAACGTTGCGGACGACGGCGACGTTGGCGTTCAGAACGCTGGCGACAAAATCGACCTTGC
>JBBRIK010000786.1:0-3869 GCA_038221045.1 Gemmatales bacterium | reverse complement strand
GGACGACGAAATCCCCGACGTCTTCGGCGAGTTGGCCGAAGTGCCTATCTTCGTAATCACCGCATACTGAGAGACACCTAATGACCACCCCCGAACTTGACCACCGAAGCCCTGGGCGTCGAGCACGAGACGAGCAGGTTGCCGCGGAACCGCGGATGGCACCCCTTGAGGTGCCGCCTGACGCAGTTCCGTCATCGGTTGAGGGACACCTAGGCCGGCATCGCCGACGCCCGCTGGCCGTGGCGGGAATCGTGGAGAACGGATTGGTACGTCCCCTCGATCCCGCAGTGAAACTGCCCGAAAACTCTCGGGTCATCATTGTGGCCTCGGAGGCGACATGACCGCTCCCCGTCAACGGCTCCCCAGACGCGAAATCGCTTCCTGAGCGTCATACTGCAATGGATTGCCGTCGTAAGCCGCCACCTGCTTGTAGCACCTCACCGCTCGCACCACGTCGCCGAGTTGCTCGTACGCCTGGGCCAGACGATAGTACGTCCTCGCGCCGCTCTTGGGACTGTCGCGATAGTCGTTCAGGCAGGCCACCGCGTCCGCCGCCCGGCCGAGGTTGTTCAGGTACAAGTCGCCGAGAAGCTGGCAACTCGTGTACCATGCCTCTTCGTCTTCCGCGGCGGCGAACTTCTCCGGCTTCGGCGTCCGCACGGACTCCAGCAGCGACGCCGCCTGCTCCACCTCGCCGCGCCGCCAGTGCGCCCGCGCCCGCAGAACGCGAGTCGGCCTATTGGCAGGCTTGACGACCAGGGCCAGATTGATGAGGTACTCGGCCCAGTCGAGCATGTCGAGATCGATCTCGGCACTGTCGAGGACGGTCTTCGCTTTCGTGATGCAATAGTTGAGGTCGATTTCCGGGCCGGCCACTTCGAGGTTCGCGCTCAGCACCTCCGGCGTCACCGAGTAGTAATAGCGGTCCTTTCGCGCCAGCAGATCCTTGTCCTTCGGGTTGTAGGCCAGGGCGCGCTCGTTGACGCGCAGGGCGGCCAGGGCGTCGCTTCGGCGCTCGAAGATGTCGGCCATGATCCGCAGCGTCTCGACGCCGCTCCGCTCGTACTCGCTGTACAACTGAAAGTGTTCCAGGGCGGCGTCGAGGTCATCGCGTCCCAGGGCCTGCTCGCCGAGCAGCTTGACGGCGCGGAAGAACGCCTGACGTTCCTGTTCGGCGAGGTTCTTGTGTCCGACAGTCAGCCCGGCCTTGCGAGCGAGTTCGCAGCAGTGCATCATCTCGTCGTGCCGGCCGGCGCGTTCGTACGCCTGGGCGACCTGCGCGTACAGCGTCGGCGCCAGCATCGGCAGACCGTGCGCTGCCAGTCGCAGGAACATCGCGCCTCGTTCCCAGCGCTGCGGATCGTCGATCAGGGCGGAGCCGAGCTGCTGGGCGTAGCCATAGTCGAATTCGGTCGGCACCTTGCCCTCGATCCAACTGCCCTCGAACTCCTCCTCGGCCAGGTCCTGGTAGAGCAGCCGCTTGAGCGGCCAGAGATTCGGGTCGTCGGGTTGCTCGGCCCATTGCCGCTCGACGGCCGCGATCGCCTCCATGCGCCGGCCCGGCAGCGTCAATTGCGGCTGGCCGACACGTCTTCGGAGTTCCTCGTGAAGCGTCAGGGCCAGCGACCAGGCTTGCAGCAGGACGGTCCGGCGATACGGATCGCCGCGCTTGTGCTTGCCTGGATCGAGAAGGTTGCCGAGCAACTCCGACGCCTCGTCGAGATTGTGTTCGTGCGTCCGCGCCACGATGCGCCAGTAATCGATGGCCGACTGCATGGCCGGACGCTGGCTCTGGACCAGGTCGAGCAGGCGATGCGCCTCGGCCAGCTTCTCGGCAGAGGGACTCGGTTCGAGCAGCAGTGAGCCGGCGCGGTCGATGCAGAGCTTGAAATCGACCAGAGCCAGCAGTTGCGGATCGCGCGCCAACTGATTGAAATCGAGGGCGACGTGGACCTTCCAGAATTCCTCGCGCGCGGCCTGATTGCGGGGATCGAGTTGTAACGCTCGCCGCAGAGACAGCAGGGCGGGACGGAACCGCCCAACAGCCGCATGGCTCATGCCTCGAAGAACATGCTTGAACACGCGCAGCCCCGGCAGGACGCGGAAGGTGTACCAGATGTAGAGGACCAGCGGCAACAGGAACGCGGCCGAGCGAACGATCTGGGCTCCTCCTGAGCGAACCTCCTGAGGCTCCTTCGTTTGGGTCAGCAGGATCAGGGCCAGGCCGAGCGTGCCGCAGAGGGCGGCGAACTCGACTTCCGATTCCTCCTGCTGCCCGGCAAATGTCAGCAGATAGAAGACCGGCAAACCGAGAAGCAGGAAGACGCCGACCGCCGTCGGGTTGTTGAGGGGATACTGGGCCTGAACGCCCTCGACGAGGCCGAAATAGTAGATCGCGCCGCCGGCGAGGGCCGCTCCCATTCCGAGACTGAGGGCCAGCCGCAAGCGCCGATCGCGCACCACGCGCAGCATCTCGAAAACGATGCCGAGGATCGCGCCCCCGGCCACCATCGAGACAAAGAGCGAATCGGGTTCGCCGTCACGCAGCCAGAGCGAACCGCCCAGCAGACCGAGGATGACGCCTGCATAGACGAGGCCGGGACTTTCGAGGAGCAGAAACAGGACGAACGGAGCGAGCCGCCCTCGAACGCGATAGCCCGCGCGCAGTTTCGAGAAGGCTGCCACGAGCAGGGCGAGGAGGAGGCCGCCGGCGATGCACACACCGACGCGAAGGGGGGCGTCCCAGTTGAGTTCCGCCTGGCCGGCCTGGCGCAGGGCGACGTCGAGGAGTAAACCGAGGAAGATGCCCTTGAGCAGGTACTCCGAATGAATCCAGCGCATGATGTGCCTGTCGCGGTTGATGACTCTCACGGGCGTGAGAGGACCAGGGAGGACGCTCGGGCCGGATCCCGCGTTGGCGGCGCGGGGGGCGGCGTGCTTCTGACAGGGACGTTGTAGGAGTTGAAGGGGGGCGCGTCCCGCTTGCCGTTTCGCGAATGGCAAGCACACCTCCGAGGGACTCCGCTCCCGGCGATTACCTATAATACTGTTTTCTCGTGTCCATCCGCCAGGGAGGAGGCCCCGATGCGCCCCGACTCCGTTGCCGTCTCGCCTCCGCTTCTCGATCTCCGCCCGCATGGACTCGTCAACACCGGCCGCGTCGTCGCCAATGCCACACCCGCCGTCCTCGTCGAGGAAGCAATCGTTCGCGGGGAGGGCGTACTGTCCGATCGCGGCGCATTCGTCGCGGAGACCGGCAGCCGGACGGGACGTTCGCCCCGTGATCGCTTTGTCGTCAGCGAGGCTAGCACGCAGTCGCAAATCTGGTGGGGTCCTGTCAATCGGCCGATCGAGGAGCGTGTCTTCGACCGTCTGCTGGGCCGCGTTCAGGCGTATTTGCAAGGACGCGATCTCTTCGTCTGCGACGCCTGGGCCTGCGCGGATCCGCGTCATCGGCTACGGGTCCGCGTCATCGGCGAAATGGCCTGGCACACGCTCTTTGCTCGCTGTCTGTTGCTGCGTCCGGGAACCGAGGGCCTCGCCGGTTTCACGCCCGATCTGACGATTTACGCCGCTCCGCTCCTCCAGGCCGATCCCGCCTCTGACGGCACTCGCAGCGAGGCATTCATCCTCTTGCACCTGGCGCGTGGTATCGTTGTCGTGGGCGGCACCCGGTACGCCGGCGAGATCAAGAAATCGGTGTTCTCGTATCTCAATTATCTGCTTCCGCAGCGGGGCGTCTTTCCGATGCACTGCTCCGCCAACATCGGCCCCGCCGGCGACACGGCTCTCTTCTTCGGCCTGTCCGGCACGGGCAAGACGACGCTGTCGGCGGACCCGTCGCGGCGCTTGATCGGCGACGACGAACA
>JBBRIK010000785.1:0-3881 GCA_038221045.1 Gemmatales bacterium | reverse complement strand
CTTCCTTAATCGCATTTTTTTCCAGATCGAGGGGCGGCGGATCTGTTGGTGCGGACGGGGTCGCTGCTGGTACAGGCGGTTTGTCATGCGCTTGAGACGTCTTCTTGGCCATGATCCACCACATGAACTTTGGTTGCTGATCGTTTTACAGCATCCTATTTCGACAGAAACAGCCTAGTCATGGTTCACGGCGCAGACACTTTTGCTCCATATTGCAAACGTAGCCTCAAAACCATGGGCCATATTAACTTACGACAAATTGCTTGAAGTTATGTTATGATAGCGATGCAGCTTAGCCATGTCAATATAAAACTATAAGTTGTTATTTTTCATGACTTTATGACGAACTGTAGTGGGAGCCTCTTCCTGTGGCAGCTAAAGGATGCAAACCCGTCAGAATGGCGATTCCTTACCATCTTCCCCTCCCACCCGCTTTCAGGATAGGATACGCGCGTTCTCGCCCGCCCACGACAAGGAGGCTCCATCATGACCCCGTATGTCCTGCTCTTGCTGGTGCTGGCAAGCCCGCCAGCGCCGATGGCCGTCGAGACGGTTCAGACGCTCGACCTGGGCAAGATGACCTTTGCCGAGGCTCAGAAGCTCGACGGGCAAACCGTCCGCGTGTCGTTCGCCGTCTGGTTGTTTAATGCGCAGCCCCGAGCGATTCGGCCTTTGGGGATGCCCATCGTAGTTAAGGCTTTTGCTGTCGGCACAGCGCCAGCGTGGCGGCATATCGTGTTCCAGCCGGGCGGAGAGGCTGGAACACGCCCATTCCAGGCTCGGATGACCGTGGAGGGCAGGATGTGGACGCGGCGTCTTCCACCGCGGATCGTTGATGGCATCCTGGTCGATGAGGATCGTCGGATTGAAGTGAGGGACGCCCGGCTGGTCATCCCCTGAGCCGAACCGCAATCCCACGAACGCGATGCAAAGCCGCTGGAGTCCATCGTGTCGAAGCAGCAATCCGAATATGATGACCAGTCGCAGGATCGCAGGGCGGCAAGTGGCGGGCTATTCGCACTTGGGGCGATGATGGGGGCGCTCTTGGGCTTTGCGGTTGGCTGCTCTTTCACTATGACGACCACTTACTTCGATTTCGAGCACGTCGTGGTCCCTCCTTTTCTTGGGGGCGTGGTTATCGGGCCAACGATTGGCGTAGCCATTGTCTGGATCGTGAGTCGGTTCGTAGGCCCAGGGGAAACTGATTGAGGGAACGTGATGCCGACGCGCACGAGCCGCCTGCCTATCTGACAGCCTCGCGCTTTCCTTTCATTTCAGAGCGTTCTATTACAAAGCCCATCACCGGAGCAACAGGGTTCCTCGGCCACTCTCTCGTCCGGAATCTTGCTGAGGCGGTCATCAACTCCGTCGTCCTCTACGGCTATTCTTCTTCCACCGGCAGCGTGAACTGCGCGGCCGCAGCCACCAACGGTGAGGCATCGTCCCGATACCCGCAAAGCCGGGCGAGCCTCGCCTGGCTCCACCCCTCCGGTAAGGACGTCTGCACGACCAGCACAGCAAGGGCCAGCCGGCGCAGCCGTTCGTCGCTCTTGCTCGCCAGTTCGGCTTCCAGGTGAACGAGATTCGCGTTATCGGTCCGTCCTGCCCAATTGCTCAGACCGGCCTCGCTGGCGGCGAGGACGTCGGCATGGAGTTCGCCGGCAGATGACATCTGCTCGAAGTGAATGGCCAACTCACGCCAGGACAGCGTCTCGATTGCGAGTCCCGTTCGCAGCTCTGCCGTGAGGGGGTCCCGCGCCAGCGCGGCGAGCATGGCGCGAGCGATTGGACTCAGCCGGCGGCGATCACTCCCGACCGACGCCCGGAGCGATTGGACCGCACTCAGGAGAGCGCGGCGCTGCGGGAGCAGCCTCGTGAACGCCTCCCCGAGCAACCCGGCGTCCTCGCTCCGAGCGGTGTTGAAAATCGCGAGAGCCGCAGCCTGTCTCTCGTCCGGCAGCGGTGAGGCCAGCTTCTGCGCCAGCGCCGGCAGCATCGTCTGCCGAGGATCGGCAATCGGCAGGCTCACGAATCGCTGCAGCACCTGGAGGCGCACGAGCGGTTCGGCATGGTCGAGCAGCCGGAGCAGCACCGCGAGGAGACGCTGTCGGGGCGTCTCCGACAACCGGTCCGCCGGGATACGGACCACGCTGTTCATCAGCGCCGGGTCTGACGACCCCACCGCCCGCTCCAGGATTTCCCACGTCTGGGGACGCTCCAGATGCCCCCACAATGCCCGCAGGAGAGCGATACGCACGTCACGATGCAGTGTCTCGCCATCGAGCCGCAACAGCTCGCCGAAGGCAGCGTCCGAGGAGATGTCCCCCAGGAGGCGAATGCACTCCTTGGCCACCGTCACCTTCTCCAGCTTCACTCCACGAAGGAGCGCGATCGCTGGATCGCCCGGCATCTCCAGCACTGCCGACCGCAGGGAATAGATGGCGACCCGCGCCCGCTGGTCGCCCATCGCCTCCAGCAGGATCGGTACCCCCTGGCCGCCGTCCAGCCGACCTAGCACCCGCAAAGCCCCCTCCTGAACTGCCGGCCGCTCGTCAGCAGCGAGACGGGCCAGAAGCTCGATGTCGATGGCCGGCAACCCGGCCAACTGCCGGATGACGAGCAGGATTGTCGGCGTATCTTGCGGCGCCTTGCTCGCTTGCGTTACCTCCTGGAGTGTCTTCTGAAAGGTCTCCTGCTGCGCCGGCGTCCAGCGGAAGAAGCCGCGATCCAGAGGCAGCACGACGCGTGTCTTCCCCGTGCTGAATCTGCCCCTGTAGGCCTTCTGACCCAGGAACGGCGTCAACAAGTCTTGCCTTCGGCGGTGCAGGTACTGATAGACGATCGATCTCGTCGCCCAGCTCGGGTCGGCCTTGAGGAGTCGCGGGACAAGTGACGCCAGGCGCTCCTTACAGTGCTGGGCGAGCAGGGCCAGCGTGTATTCCGCTGACCACTGGGTGCGAGTGACCTCGACCTCCTGTTCGAGCATGTCCGCAAGCCCGTCGAAGACCAAGATGCGCCGTCCGAGGCTCTGGGCGAAGGAAGCGAACTGACCCTGCCGCTCGCGGTTCTGCCAGGAGCGCAACACCGGCAGCAGGGCCGGAGTGATCCGCTTGACGTCGTCGTTATTGAGGCGATCCTGAAGGTCGCCGAGGTGAAGCCGGCCACGCTCCTGGACCAGAGTGGCGAGCCAGCCGGCAGCCCACTCGGGATGAAACCGCAGCAAGGCAACGACCAGACGCTCGATATGACTCGCCGTCGTAGCGGAGAGGTCCGCGGCCGAGAGGGCATCGCGGATGATGGTAGCCAACCCTTGCAGATGTTCGGCCTGCCAGGCGCCAGGCGGAAGGTCAGCGAGGCCGGCCAGCATACGACACCGCACCGGGTCCTGCTCGTGCTTGCGAGCGCGGACCATCCCCAGCAGGCCGGCAAGCCTGGCTCGCTCATAGCGAACCGTGCCGGCAAGCGTCTGTAAGGCGAGTGCGCGCAGTTCGCCCTCGGGGTGCTTCAACCAGGGATCGAGGACCACCAGGGCCTCCTCCCAGGGCAGGTAGGCGGCGTAGGGAAGCCGCTGCTCAGGTCGCGTCGCCAGGGCCGGCAGGTTCAAGTTCCGGCGCGCCTCGGCGCGGCGGAGCTCGCCTGGCAGTTGGGCGAGCAGGAGAGGAGACGCGCACCCCTCGGCGTTGCGCCAGTGCCGCTCCAGAGCGGTGAACAGGCTTGCTCGCATCGGAGGGGACAGCCGGCGGAACCACAGATGCAGCTGCGTCAGCGTTTCCGGACGCCGTTCGAGGAGGGCCAGGAGCCGCGGCAGGTCCAGCCGGCTCGCGACCGAATCGAAGGTAAAAGCCACGCTGTCCGACGAGTCCAGCAGCAAGTCGGCCACG
>JBBRIK010000784.1:0-3883 GCA_038221045.1 Gemmatales bacterium | reverse complement strand
AAACGCCAGCGCCTCGACGGCGTCTCCGTGAGCGGGCAGATCACCGAGGCGTTCTCCATCTGGGACGCGCACCAGACGCAACTTGCCGTGCTGTGAGCCGAGGATGGCGAAGGACTCGTCAGGCGCGAGGGCGGCCACGCCAATCGGTCCGCCTGGTCCCGCTCCGCTCGTCTCCCGATTCGCCGTCTTCGCTGACAGCACATGGAAGCGTCCATCCCGTCCCCCGGCGACGATCCAGGAGCGCCCCGCCGCGAGGCCGTAAATCTGGGGCAGCCCCTCCGAACTGAAGTTGGTCCAGCGCGTCCTTGGCCGCAAATCGCCCGCATCCCAGGAACAGACTTCCGCTCCCGCTGCCGTCCACAGTTGCCGGCCATCCGCCGCCGGCGTCATCGTGCCGAGGTGGTTCACATCACGCGCTTTCTGCTGTCCCGGGACGAGCGACTCCCGATGAATCGCCGGCGTCGAGGCGCACCAGGCCAGACCTGAATCGCCCGGCAGGAACGCGATGCTTGGACGCGCTGCCGATCCGCGTGCCAGCTCGAAGGGACGACGGACAGCGAGGGTGTTCCGCGCCACGTCCCAGACCGAGACATCCCCTCGTCGCGGCTCCAAATGCTCGAGGGGCTGTTCGCTGACACAGGCCAGGCGGCGACCTTCGGGATCGAAGGCGAATGCCTGAAGCGGATACGCCTGCAAGGCCAGCATTCGGCAGGCATCGCGGCCTGTCAGCGCGTAGAGCTGGACCTGCCGATCACAGGCCACGGCCAGGGTGCGGCCATCCGGCGCGAAGGCGGGACAGAGCGGCCCCAGTCCCGGCAGGAACAGCGTGGTCAGCGGCCGGCCCGACGCGACGTCCCAGATCCTGACCTTGCGATCGCTCTCATCGTGACACGCGGTCGCAAGCAACGCGCCATCGGGGCTGAAAACCATGTGGTCCAGGGTGGAGTCGTGAGGCGCTTGCGCCTCCGATTCGCCCAGGAGCCGGGCTTGCCGGCCCGTCTCGCGGTCGAGGATGCGAAGGCGAGCCTCGGACTCGACAGCCAGGAAGCGCCCATTGGGACTGAAGGCAAGTTGCAGGGCCGGCACCGGAAGATCCGCCCTCAGAGGAGTCAGCGTGTCCGGGTTCAGCAAGGCGATTCGCCCGTCGCCGCAACACGCCAGGACCTCGCCTGCCGGACTCAGAGCGGCGCTGAACAGACGCGACCCTGCACTGAAAACGGCAGTCCGTCGCGGCTGGCCTGTCAGATCCCAGCGGCTCAGAACGCCGCTCTCGGGAGAGGACGCAAACAGGATGGTCGCCGACTTCGACAGCGCCAGTCCCTCGATCGCGGTCTTGTCCACGCGCCAGTACTGAACGGCGGCGGCGCGGTCGAGGTCCCAGCGATACACCCAGCCGCTGCGGGTGCCGGCCACCAGCCAGCGGCCATCGGTGCTGAAGGTCAACGAACGGACTCCGTCTTGCACTCTGTTCGCCAGGGTCCAGTTGGCATCGGCCAGGACCGGCAGCGAACGAGTCCGCGCGGCGTCCTCCAGGTCGATGAGCAGGACGGCCCCAACCGTCCACAGAGACGCCTTGAGCTCGGCAACCGCGAGCCGTTTGCCGTCGGGATGGAACGCAACGGCTCCCGCCAGGGAGTTGTGCGTATGACTCGCTTTCTGGTTGAGATCGAGTCCGGCAAGGACCTGGACGGCCTCGGTCCGCAACTCGACCGGATCGCGAACGCTGGTGTCGAGAGTGCAGGCTTGCCGCAGATTCTCGCGCGCGGCCACGGTCCAGCCCGGAGGACGGATGCGCACGCCCTCGCGGATTTGCTCCAGCAGGGAGTGGTAATGCTCGCCGCGCTCCGCCAACTCGGACGATTCGCGCGCCCGTTGCTCTGCCCATGCTCGCTCATTGGCCTCGCCGACGCGGACCCGATACGAGACGATTCCAATCGTGATGACCAGCAGAGCGAGCGTGCTGACGGCGACGAGCGCGACTCGCGCCGGATGCCGCCGGCACCAGCGCCCGAAGCGTTCCAGAGGGCCATTGGGGCGAGCGAGGATCGGCTCGCCATTGAGAAATCGTCGCAGTTCGTCGGCCAATTCGCCGGCGCTGGCGTAGCGCTCTCCTGCATCCTTCTGCAGACACTTCAGGCAGATGACGTCCAGATCGCGATGAACGGTGGCGCGCACTTGCGAGGGAGCGGGCGGCTCCGTAAAGCAAATCGCTTCGAGGGTTTCGAGGATCGTCTTGCCCTTGTAGGGAGGCTTACCCGCGAGCAGTTCGTAGAGAATGGCGCCGAGTCCGTGGACGTCCGCGGCCGCTCCCACCTTCTGGTGGCCGACCTGCTCGGGAGCCATGTAACCGGGTGTGCCGATGATGGCCTGAGTCCGTGAGTCGCACGGATCCAACTCAAGGTAGCGCGCGAGGCCGAAGTCAGCGATCTTCGGCGTCGGGCATTGGAAATCGGGGAGCGGGGAGAGAGAAGAACCATCGAGATGATGCACTTCTCGATGCCCGAGAAGCACGTTGGCAGGCTTCAGGTCGCGATGGATCACGCCCCGGCCATGAGCATACTGGACGGCGCGGGCCAGGGTCTCGACCAGTTCGACCGCCTGACTGGGGGTCAGGGTCCGCGTTGCGATGTACGCGGCGAGATTGCCTTCGCTGCAGTATTCGAGCGAGAAGAAGGGGATGGGCGGTTGAGCGTCGTCCGTGCGCCATTCACCGACCTCGAATATCTGCACGATGTTCGGATGGTTCAGATGAGCCGCGGTCGTCGCCTCTCGCTTGAAGCGCGAGCGGGCCTCCTCGTCGCCCAGGTCGTCGCTCCGGATCATCTTCAGGGCCACGAGACGATTCAGGCCATGCTGGTGAGCGAGGTAGACCACTCCCATACCGCCCCGTCCAAGCAACTTCAGCAGCGTGTAGCCGGGCGGCGCGGCCGGCAAGTCCTGGTCCGGGGGGGGCGGACGATCGAGCGTGACGGCTTCCGACGCGGCAACGTCCACGCCCTCGTTGCCGATCGTTTCGGGATCGTGGCAGGAATCGCGGCTGCTCGCCCGGTTTTTGACGTCGCCGCACAACTGCACGGCGCGAAGCAGTTCGAGTTGCTGCCGAAGGGGGCCGGCGTAGTGGGGAAAGCGAAGGACGTACTCGTCCGGCGAGACCCGTTCGCCGCGCTCGGTCCGCAGCAGCACCTCGCTGTAAATCAGATCGATCGACGTCTCTTCGTCGAGGGGGAGCGAGGCAAGGTGATTCAGGTACGCCTCGGCCGGAATGCGCTGTTCGCACGCCCAGCGGACGTGCTGGTCGGCGCGGAGCATTGACAGCCACTGGCCGGGTTCGCGCTGGCGCAGCAGTCCCAGCAGTTCCTCCCAGCCGAGGTTCGCCGAGCCGGAGTTGGCCGGCTCAGACATCGGGACGGCCCTCCAAGCCCAGCAGCCGGGCGACTCGTCCCAGGCCGCGCGCCAGCCGCTTGCGCAGTCCTTCCTCCGATTCGTTTGCCGCTGCCGCGATCTCCGCCCAGGACCGGCCGGCCGCGCGCTGATCCATCAGCGCCCTCTCTCCCGGCGAGAGTGCCTCCATCGCGCGCTGGAGCAATTCCGCGTCGGCGACCGTCTCACTCGGACTGGCGGCGGGGTCCTCGATGGTCAGCAGCGCTTGCGAGCCGTTCATCTGGAGCCGGCGAACGTCGCGCCGAGCCGCCTGCTGATCGCGCGCCTGGTTGAGGATGCTGTTGCGCGCCATGGCGGCCAGTAGACCGACCAGTTGCGCCGGCGACTCGAGATCGAATTCGCCGGTAATCATGCGGATGAAGAAATTGCCCAGGACGGATTGGCAGACGTCGATGGTATCGACAAGTCGGCGGAGGCGGGGGTCGGTCAACTCCATGCGGAC
>JBBRIK010000783.1:0-3884 GCA_038221045.1 Gemmatales bacterium | reverse complement strand
GTCCTTCCCCCGGCGTTTTTTTTCAATTTCCCGCTCAAGGCAAAGGGAGGAGGATGTACCCCGTTTTTTGCTGGGAAAGCGCACGATCTGCTAAACGGATTACTCTACTTGCGAGCCTTTGAGAGGCTCGTTGCAATGATTCAGTTCAGGATGTAAACGGTGAGAGTCCCGTTCTCAGTCCCGGCGGCGAGGAGGTGATCGTCGGGAGACCACGCCAGTTGGCTAACGCCGGACGGCTGATACTCCGTCACGAGCGGTTCTTTCTTGCGGCCGACGCCCCACAGGGCGACCAGGGCGTCCTCGCCGCCGCTGGCAAGGAGCGGCTGCGCGTGCATGAAGGCCAGCGCCGTCACTCGCCCGGCGTGACCTTCATACTGCAACGGCGTCGTCTCCGCCGGACCCTTGCCGGAACAATCCCAGACGCACGGCATGGTCCCGCCGCCCGTCGCCAGGTAGCGCGACGAGCCATCCCACGACAATTCCTTCACCTTCGTCGGGTAGCCCGACATCATCAGGTCTTCAGCCTTCTTGACGATCCAGAAATGAACGGTCGAGTCCTGATCGCCGGTCGCGACATAATGGCCGTTCGGACTCCAGGCCAGGGCGAGCATCGAGCCTTTCCACTCGAAACAGCGATACGGCTCGTTGGAGTTCGTCCGCCACAGGGCCAACTGTCCGTAGGAGGCAGTCGCCAGGATCTCGGCCTTTGGCTGCCAGGCGATGTCGGCGACGGTCGCGGGATGATCGGGATACTCGCGGACCATCTTGCCGGACGGGTCCCAGAGGCGCACTTTCTTGCCGGCAGCGCTGGCGAGCAGATTGACCACCGGACACCATGCCAGCCGTTCGACCCACGCCGCCCCTCCCGGAAGGGTGAGGCGTTCCTTGTTGCCGTCGAGGTCCCAGAGCTTGATCTTGCCATCCTGACCGGCGCTGGCAAGGTGAGCGCCATCGCCGCTCCAGACGGCGCAGGACGTGCCGAAATCATGGCCGGGGAGGTCGTGCAGGACCGTGCCGCGCAGGGGGTCGAAGACCGTGATGGGTCCGCTGACGGAGGCGCAGGCGAGACGATTGCCGTCTGGCTTCCAGGCCAGGCTGATGACGTGATCGTCCACGCTGGCCTGCCACACCTTTGCGAGCTTCAGGGGCGGCTTCTGATTGCCCGTACTCACGCCAGACATTTGCGGAAGTCCTCATCGAGCTGCGTGCGGTTCAGGTTGCGGCCAATGAAGACGAGCGTGTTCTGGCGTGTCTCGTCGGGCTTCCAGGGACGGTCGAGCCGGCCGTCGAGCTGCATGTGAACGCCCTGAAACACGAAGCGGCGCGGATCGCCCTTGATACTGAGGATCCCCTTGATGCGGAACAGGTCCGGCCCCTGCGTCATCAGCAACTCGCGAATCCAGTCGTTCAGCTTCGACTCGTCGAGGTCGCCGGGGATGCGAAGGGCCACGGACGTAATGGCCTCGTCGTGATGGTGGTCGTGATGCTCGTGATGATGATGTCCTTCGAGGAAATCCGGTTCCTTTTCGAGGATGCGGTCGAGATTGAAGGCACCAAGGTTGAGCAACTCGTCCATCGCCACGGAGGCGTTCTTGCAACGGATCACCTTCGCCGTCGCGTTCATGGCCTTGATGCGGCCTTCGAGGCGGTCGAGGTCCTCGCCCGCGACAAGATCGGTCTTGTTAAGCAGGATCACGTCCGCGAACGCAATCTGCTCCTGGGCCTCCCGGCTGTCCTTCAAGCGTTCCCAGACGTGCTTGGCATCGACGACGGTGACAATGCCGTCCAGGGCCAATTTGCCGCGCAGGTCATCATCGACGAAGAAGGTCTGCGCCACCGGGCCGGGATCGGCCAGGCCGGTCGTCTCGATCATGACGTAATCGAATCGGCCCTTGCGCTTCATTAGAGAGCCGAGGATGCGGATCAGGTCGCCGCGCACGGTGCAGCAGATGCAGCCGTTGTTCATCTCGAAGATTTCTTCCTCGGCGCCAATGACCAGTTCGTTATCGACGCCGATCTCGCCGAATTCGTTCTCGATGACGGCGATGCGTTTGCCGTGCTGAGCGGTCAAGATGTGGTTGAGCAACGTCGTCTTGCCCGCTCCGAGAAATCCGGTCAAGACGGTCACCGGAACGCGTGTATCCGTGGCACTCATGGGAGAATCTCCTCCAAGGGGCGAGTGCCGTCATTGTATGTGACGAGCAAGCCCCCTCCTTCCGCCCTTGTAGTTCTCCTGTGCGGATCCGGCGAGCGGGGCCAGTCATGGCCCCGGTTTGACGAAGTACCGGGGCCATGACTGGCCCCGCTCGCCGGGCAAATCGGGTAGTAGAGAGGTAGGAAGAAGGGGAACGGAAGAGCTTGTCAATCGCGATGCTCGACGCGCTGGACCTCCGGCGTGGGCTTCTCCAGTCGGGCCAGCAGCACCTGGGCCTGGCGCAGTCCCGGTTCGAGTTGCAGCGCCTGGCGGATGGCCGAGCGGGCTTCATCCGTTCGACCGGCCAGGGCCATCAGCATGCCGACGTTGCAGCGCGCCTGGGCCGGCGCGAGTACGAGACTGAAGGACTTCAGGCTCTCGTCGAACCGTCCTTGCTTGCCGAGGACGATGCCAAGGTTGACGGCGGCGCGCTCGTGCGCTGGCTTCTCCTTGAGCGCGCCGCGAAGCCAGTTCTCCGCTTCGGGCAGGTTGCCGCTCTGGTAGTGAAAGTAGCCGACGTCGTTGAACAGGTCGGCGTCATGGGGCGACAACCGAAGGGCTTCGTGATATTCCTTGCCGGCGTGGGTGGCGTCTCCCTGGCGGTCGTAGAGGACGGCGAGTTTGCGAGCGAGGTGCGTCCTCTTTGGATCGAGCTGGCGCGCGCGTTCGTACTGGGCGATGGCCTCGGCTTCACGGGCATTCTGTTCCAGTTCGCGGCCGGCGACCTCGCACAACTCGGCCGCCTGACGCGGAGGCAACTCGTGCGGCTGGCCCGGCTCCGCGATCACGGAGGCATCGCGTTTTCCCATCGGGATGCAGCCGGCCAGCGAGCAGCAGGCGAGCCAAAGTAGGAGACGTTTCATGGATTGAATCCTCTCTCAGTATCCGCTCAGACCGCCGCCGAGACTGCCTCGTAAGCCGCCTCGCAAGCCGCCGTCGCCGAAGCCTCCCTGCCCGCCAAAGCCGCTGGAGCCGAGACCGCCCGACGGCAGGAAATTGCCCTGCCCCCCTGCGCTGCCGCGCCCGCCGACACCGCGCTGGAAGACGCGCGGAATCTCGTCGCCGCGCAGTCCCTCCGCCTTTGGGAAATCGACGACGACGCGCTGCTCGGCATCGGTGATTCCCGCGTGAAGCAGGGCGTTGACGATGACGAGCCGGCGATTGAGGATTACGTCCGGCTTGCCGTCCACCTGCAAGATGACGGCGAAGGGGACCGAGGGCAGTCGATGGATGATGCGGCTGACGTGATACTGGCCATACGGTCCAAGTTGGATGCCGCCCATGTACCACTCGTGGGAGTAGATGACGAAATCGTCCTCCTCGGCGAGAGCAGCCTGCTTGCCGAACCAGGCGCGAACACTCGACCCATTGGGGGCGGGCAGCGCTCCGGGCGGAATCGTGGCGCAGGGATCGTGGAAGCCGCGCCGAAGGGGGTCGTGCTGAGCGTGCAGTACGCCGCCGGCGAGTAGCAGTCCAAGAAACGCATAACCTGACCGTGTCATCATTACCCCTTCCCGCGAACAGGGCTGGGTGTACAACCTCTGGGCCAGCCCCCTTCAGGGGGCTTCGGCACATAGCCCGGTCCTTCAGGGCCGGGCGAACCTGCCGGACGTCTCCTGAGACAGACTCGCCCCTCTCGCCCCTGGACTCGCCCCTCTCGCCCCTGGACTCGCCCCTCTCGCCCCTGGAC
>JBBRIK010000782.1:0-3884 GCA_038221045.1 Gemmatales bacterium | reverse complement strand
CTCTCTTGAAGAGTGAACCGGGTCAGTGGCAAGCTTACTGGCGACGCAGCCTCAACTGAACATCTGTGCCACCAACTAATCTGATGCCTACACGCTTGATGCCCTCTCGCAGAAGGGCAAGGCACTCGGTCAGCATTGCTTCGAGATCATTGCGGGTCACGTCCCGCAACGGACCCGCCAGCGCAGCACGATACAGGTTCGTGGCCCGGCTCGGGTCGCCGGCCTTCTGGTAGCAGGAAGCCGCGCTGATGCGATGCACCGCGGCTTCCAGGCTCTCACCGTGAGCGTCGAGGAGCGAGGCGATCCGCTCTTCATACGATGCTGCGGTCGCCCAAACCGCCTGGGCCGTTTCTGGCAGGCCCATCGTTGTGAAAGCCCTGGCTTTCGAGAGGAATGCCGATTTTTGCGCCATCAAGGCTTCGAGTTGCCGCAAGGAGGATTTACCTTCCCCTTTTGCCATCATCGGCCTCCCTGATGGTCAAAGCCCTCTTTCGTCTCCTCTGGCCCCTGTTGGGAGTCCGCAGGATTCCCTTCACTTGCCGAATGGCCAGAAGAAGCCTGGCTGGGGCATCGCTTTGACAGGCAAAGGCTTGACCAGTCGCTGAGGCTTCGACAGAGACCACTCGAACTCGCCGTACTTCTCAATGCACTCCCCCAGTTCGACAGTACCGACGAGGAAACCGTGCGGCAACTCCTCCGGATTCAGGTCATTTTCCTCATAATAGTCCCGGCCGCTTCGAGTCTTGCAGGCGTAGATATACACTTGCCCCCGAATGTGTGTCAGCCACCTGCGGTTCTCAATCGGTTTTTTTCCCAGCATGATGAGTTCGGCAAACGGCTGGCGAATGCTCAACGCTCGCCATTTTGGAAACAGCTCCAGCACTGAACTAGCCTCGACCCATGTTCTTGTTCCCACCTCGAGGAGCATGTCTGTGTTGTGCAAGAGGCGCGAGACAGCGAAGTGCTTTAGCTCGACCTTCGAGTAAGGACCGAACTTCTGGGTTTTTTCGCGAGCGAGATACCAGCGGCTCGTCATCAGTCGTTCCTTATGCAGGGGGGAGGAGATCAGAGACAGTTAACGTCCGAGAATCGGTCGGGCGGACACAACACACCCACTCGTTTTTCTTCTCCGAAGGGATCAATCAGCGTCGATGGTATCCCAGTCGATGGTATCCCACTTGCCGCACACTTCGCACTGGAACTGCTTCTGCTCCCGACCTACCGGGTTGAGCCTGCCGCAAAATCTGCATCCTGCCCAGTCAGTTTCGTCTTCCTCCTCAGGGGAGGTTCCCTCTTGGAAATCCTCGGCAGTTCCACCGATCAGTTGTTGGATTCTCAGTAGCGCTGCCCCTGCACCCGGGAGGTACGCGAGGTCCAATTCCCCTTGGAGAACCTCCAGATACTGCCGAATGGCAACGGGAAGGTCGTCGGCTACCTGCATCCCCCACCAGGGTAACTGTGTCTTCGATTGCTGGTAGTAGATTTCCACGCGCATCCACCAGTCTCTTGCGTTGCAGACACGCATTCTCAGTTGATCGAGAGCGTCCGCAGCCTCTACCTGTCCATCATGATCGTCGCGGCCCCTCGCCGTCTCGTATTGTCGGATATCGTCGGCAGCTTCCACGAGGAACCGTTCAAACATGCATCTGTCTTCGTCCATACAGAACCCCTCCCGTGTTAACTGCACGTGAGCGCCCCATGGACGCATCACAAACAGCGCCATTAGGTTCAGAAGGTCGATTTTGAATTGAAGTTGTTCGGGATAGCCTGCAGTCGCGTCGGCTAATGGTCCAGAACCGCGGAAGGAAGCATTGAACGAGCAATCATCGCACTATCCCTGAACCCGCGGCCCTGACGCTGCCAAAGCAGGCCGTAATCCGGCTGTCAGGTTCAAATCAATTGTTCAGAAGGAAAGCCGACACGGTTCGTGTCGTTTTTGACCGGTATCAATTTGGGAGGGAATACCTCGCACAGCCATCATAGCATATTTTTCGATGTTGTGCGTTGCCCGGAAAAAATCGATTGATTAGATTCGCTGAGGAGCTAAAGATGTCAATACTTGCGACGTGGACAGAATTCGAGATACAAGTGCAAATGGACTTCTTATGACCGTGAGAGAGCAAGGGGCACGAGCAGCCGCGCGGACAGGTTCCGCATCGCTGTTGCTCGTAGCCCCTTGAAGAATCTCACTGATGATTGGCTCAGAACAATTCGCTGACCGGCTTGCCGCCATCGACCAGCTTCATCGGCCGCTGCAGAGGCGTATTCACCTCCAGCGTCGGGTCGATGCCCAACGCGTGGCAGACGCTGGCGTGAATGTCCGGCACCTTCACCGGACGATCCTTGGGGAATACGCCGTCGATGTCGGACGAGCCGATCACCTGGCCGCCCTTGATGCCGCCGCCCGCCATCAGGCAGCTGAAGACCGCTGCGTGATGGTCGCGGCCTTCCTGCATGTTGATCTTCGGCGTGCGGCCGAACTCACTCAGCACGATCACCATCGTCTTGGCGAGCAGGCCGCTCTTGGCCAGGTCCTCGACCAGGGCCGCGAGGGCGGGGTCCATGACTTCGCCGTGGTTGCGCATGGCGGGGAAGTTATTGGTGTGCGTGTCGTAGCCGCCGCGGTTGACCTGAATGAAGCGAACGCCCTTCTCGACCAACCGGCGCGCCAGCAGCGCGCCGCGGCCGAACTCGTTGTCGCCGTAACGCATGCGGACGTCACGCTTCTCCTTGTGGACCTCGAACGCCTCCAGGGCCGGCGAACGCATCAGACGAATCGCGTCCTCGACGGCCGTTCCGCTCGCCTTTGTCTCGCTCGCCGGAAGCTTCTCCGCCTGCTTCTTGTTCATCTTGCTCAGGATCTCGAGCCGGCGGTCGCCGCGCGTCTGAACGATCCCCTCGGGGAACGCCAGGTAGGGGTCCTTCTCGCCAGGACGGCCGACGAAGTATGCCTCGCACTTCTGGCCGAGATAGCCCGCCTTCGGGGCCAGTCCGCTGACGGTGATGTAGGCCGGCAGATCGCCCAGCACGTCCTTCTGCGACACGACCACGGAGCCGATGCCGGGGTGTTGCAGGTTCGGCGACTGGTTGTAGCTCGTCTGAAGCTGGTAGGTGGCCCGGCCGTGGTCGCCGTTGGTGCCGGCGATGGAGCGGATGAGCGCGATGTGCTTCATCTGCTTCGCCAGTTCCGGGAAGATCTCCGGCAGTTGAATGCCGGGGACGCTCGTCTTGATGGCCTCGAACTCGCCGCCGGTCGGACGGCCGGGCTTCGGGTCCCAGGTGTCGATGTGGCTCATGCCGCCGCCCATCCAGAACAGGATGACGTGCTCGGCCTTCTGCTTGCCGTCCTTGCCGGCGGCGGCAATCAGGGTCCTGACGTTCAGTCCGAGGAAGGTGCCGGCCGCGGCTCCGAGGAGACTTCGACGGCTCAGCTTGTATCCGGTGCAGCCCAGTTCCATTGTCTTTCTCCGTTTGATTCCTCGTTCCCACGCTCTGCGTGGGAACGCTCTTTGCGACGCTCTGCGTCGCGTCAGTGGTTCAGAGTGTGGATTACGATTCGCATTCGTCCCTCAGACGACGCAGAGCGTCGAAGAAGGGCGTTCCCACGCAGAGCGTGGGAACGAGGAGTTTGCCGGTCACGGCAGGTAGCGGAACGCGTTACTGTTCAGAAGCGCCCAGCGCAGGTCGGCCATGCCTTCCAGCACGCTCTTCGCTTCCTTGATGATCGTCTTCGACTCGTCGATCTCGTCGGCCGTCGGCTCGCGCGTCATCGCCTCGCGGTAGGCCAGTTTGATCGCCGCGTCGAGGTCCGCCTTCGGACCCTCCAGCAGAGCATACATCGGCTCCAGAGCGCCGACGCGAGCGGCCTGGTTCGTCAACTGGCC
>JBBRIK010000781.1:0-3902 GCA_038221045.1 Gemmatales bacterium | reverse complement strand
CTGGTGGGGCGCGGCGGCCGCGTCCGCCCCGGGTGGGGCCAAACCCCCGGGCGCCCCCGCTCCCGGCTCGCCTGAGAGAGGCGCGATCTCGCACAGCGGCGAAAGCGATCCCCTATTTTGGGCGTGCCGATTCGGGTGTCTCAGGCTGGGGGTGCGGCCTGTCGCTGGCCTTCTTCATCAGCGCGGTGAAGTTCAGGTCCGCCGACGATCGAACGTCGGCCTTGAGGACGTTCCGCATCTCTTCCAGGGCGTGCAGCGTCTCCTGTTCCGTGTTGGAGGCCACGCAGTCGGCCGGCGCAACCAGTTGGAAGTCGCGCATGTAGGCGTCGTTGGCGGTGAACAGCACGCAGATATTCGCTGCCATCCCGGTCAGGATCAGCACCTTGGTTTCGAGATGGTCCAGAAGTATGTCCAGTGTGGTCGAGAAGAAGCCCGAGTGCTTGGGCTTCAGGACGAAGTAGTCGTCCTCCGCCGGCTGCAATAGTTCGACGATGGGCTTGCCTCGAACGCCGTCCTTGAGACAGTGTTTCACCTGGGCGCGAAAATCCGAGCGCCAGCGGCCAAAGTTGTCGTTGACGTAGACGACGGGGATGCCCGCCTGTCTGGCTCGCTCTTTCAGGACGGCGATGCGCCGGGCCATGGGCAGGGCGTAGCGCAGCAACTGCTCCCCCTCCGGGAACTCCAGATCGTTGATGACGTCGATCAGCAGCAGGGCCACATCGGCCTTGTCGGGAGCGCTGCCGTGCAGGTCTTCGTTCTTCGCGGCCATTGAGTTCTTCTCCTCTTTCAATCGCGGATCTCCAGCACGACGCGAGAGCCGAGGCCATCGTGATTGCTCTGGGGTTCGTTGCGCCCGCGCACCGCACGTTCACAAACCCGGTCGCGTCCATGATCCTCCATGTTACAACATAGCCAGAGGCGGCCGTCCAAAACTTGACGAACGCTCAAACGATCGTTAGAACGTCCATCGCCCGGTTTGTGCCGGGCCACTGCAAACAAGGTGGCATGCATGACAAGGACTGAACCCACACTGACAGCGTGCTGTTTCGCTGAAATTCTGGGGACGTTCCTGCTGGTGTTCTTCGGATGCGGCGTCGTCCATGCGGCGGTGCTGACTGGCGCTCAGTCCGGTCTGTGGCAGGTGGGCATCGTCTGGGGCGTGGCCATCATGGTGTCAATTTACGTCTGCGGGGGCATCAGCGGCGCGCACATCAACCCCGCGATGACCATTGCCTTTGCCGCCTGGGGAGGCTTCCCCCTGCCGCGCGTGCTGCCCTACATCGCCAGCCAGTTGACGGGAGCATTCCTCGGCGCCGCAGCGCTGTTCGTCCTGTTTCAGCCGCAGTTGAAGGCTCACGAGGACAGCTTGAAGGTCGAGCGCGGCCGGCCCGGCAGCGAGGCGACGGCCCAGTGCTATGGCGAGTATTTCCCCAATCCAGGGACGAAGGGCAATACGTCTCTGTACATGCGGCAGGATGCCACTCGTCTGGCCGAGATCGTCCCGCTGCGAGCCGCTCTCCTGGCCGAGTTCCTGGGGACGCTGATCCTCGCCCTCGTCGTCTTCGCCGTCATCGATTCGCGCAACCGGTCGGCCCCGCCCCCGGCGCTAGCGCCCGTCTTCATCGGTCTGACGGTCGCCATCCTGATTTCGGTGATCGCGCCGCTGACGCAGGCGTGCTTCAACCCGGCCCGCGATTTCGGCCCGCGCCTGTTCGCCGCGTCGCTGGGCGGATGGGGGAGCGTTGCTTTCCCTGGACCCAACGGAATTCACTGTCTGACCGTCTACGTCCTCGCTCCCGTCGCCGGGGCGCTCGCCGGCGGCGGACTCTATCAACGCGTGCTGCGGCCTTCCTTGACGCCGCCGGGCGGTGAAGTTCCTCCTGGACCGGCACCCGAAAGGACCCCCTGATGCGCACGGTTCCCTGCCTGTTATTGTGCCTGGTTGTCATTCCCGCATGGGGCAACGAAGAGAAGTCCGCCCTCGATCCCAACCAGCCCTATGCCGCCCGCAAGAGCGATCCGGTCACTTACGAGATCGACTTCGCGGTCATCGTGACTGCCCCCTCTCACACGAAGCTCCTCAAGGTCTGGCTGCCGCTGCCGCCGACGGACGCGGCCCAGGAAGTCGAGGAGGGGCCGATCGCGACCTTCCCGATGAAGGGGAAGCCCCAGATCGAGACGGAGAAGAAGTACGGCAATCGCTTCGCCTATTTCGAGTTCAAGGCCCCGCAAGGGGCGCAGATCATTCGCCGGCGCTTCACGGTCAAGACCTGGGAGCTGCACTGGGACATCGATCCGAAGAAGGTCAAGCCACCCGCGACCTGGCCGGCGGCCTTCAAGCCGTATCTGGAGAGCGATGCCAGCGTGACCATCGACGAGCCGCTCAAGGCGCTTTTGTCGAAGGTGGCGCCGGCGCGGGAAAATCCGGCGCGCGAGTTGACGAGCGTCTTCGACTGGGTCAGCGCCAACATGACCTACGATCACGTCAACGCCTCGCTGAAGGCAAGCGCCACACACGCGCTGGAGAAGCGGCGCGGCCACTGCAGCGATTATCACGGTCTGTGCGCCGCCTTTGGTCGAGCGCTGGGCTTTCCAACGCGCGTGACCTACGGCATCAATCCCTTCCCGAAGAGTTCGCCGTCGCACTGCAAGATGGAGGCGTTCTTGCCGCCTTACGGCTGGGTGAGTTTCGACGTGTCGGAGACGCAGCGCCTCATCGGCGAGATCGAAAAGGCCCCGGCACTGTCGAAAGAAGAGAAGCTGAAACTGGCGAAGGCGGCGCGCGAGCGGATGCTGGCCGGCTTCCGCGACAACACCTGGTTCTTGCAGACGCGAGGCACCGACTACGAGCTGGTCCCTCCAGCAACTCGGCGCGCGAATGTCGTACGGACGATCTACGCCGAGGCGGACGGCGTGGCGCTGCCCGATCCCGATCCGGGCGCGGAGGGCAAGAAGGAATTCGCCTGGATGACGGCCCACGAGTACAGACCGAGCAAGCAGGTTGCGTATCCATTCAAGGAATGGAAGACCCTGGAGACACCGCGATGAAACGTCTTCGCTTCGTGATGGTCGGCGGCTTTCTCGGCGCGGGCAAGACGACCGCGATGGCTCGCCTGGCGCGCTTCTACACGGATCGAGGCCAGCGCGTCGGCCTGGTCACGAACGATCAGGCGGCCGACCTCGTCGATACCAGCAGTCTGCGTTCGCAGGGGTTCCCCGTCGAGGAGATCGCCGGCGCTTGCTTCTGCTGTCGCTTCAACGACCTCGTCGATACCGTCGGCAAACTGGAGAAGGCCGAGCGGCCCGACGTCATTCTCGCCGAACCCGTCGGCTCTTGCACCGACCTCGTCGCCACGGTCGCCCAGCCCCTGAAGGACCTTCACGGCGAGCGCATCGAGATGGCACCCTACACGGTGCTGTTCAAGCCGAGTCATGGCCTGCGCATCCTCAAGGACGAGAAGAAGTCCGGCTTCTCGCCGAAGGCCGCGTACATCTTCCGCAAGCAACTCGAAGAGGCTGACGCCATCGCGATCAACCGCCTCGACGAGCTGTCTCCCGCCGCCCTGAGCGAGTTGACCGCCTTGATCGAGAAGCAGTTTCCCGGCACGCCGCTCCTGGGCGTGTCGGCGAAGACGGGCCAGGGCTTCGAGGCGTTGACGGCGCTGCTCGATCAGCAGGGCAACTGGGGCCGCAAACTGCTCGACATCGACTACGACATCTATGCCGAGGGTGAGGCGGAGATGGGCTGGCTCAACAGTAGCATCCACGTCAAGGCGAGCAAGCCGTTCGGGATGGACAGGCTGCTGCTCGACGTGGTGGCTCGCCTGCGCGACCGCCTCGCGGGGTTGGCCGAGGTGGCGCATCTGAAGGCGATCGGGTTATCCGATCTGTCGTTCGGGGTG
>JBBRIK010000780.1:0-3908 GCA_038221045.1 Gemmatales bacterium | reverse complement strand
GTGCAGCCGTGCGGCAACAGTGTCGCGGCGCGGAACTTCGTCCGGCTGTGGACGAAAACGGGGGATGAGAAGTATCAGAAGCTCGCGGAGAAATCGATCCGCTCGCTGGCGCTACCGCTGCAGAGCAATCCATCGTCGCTGTGTACCCTGGCGAGCGCCGTGGCACTGTATCTCGATACGCAGAAGAAGTGAAGAACTGAGAGGCACACGAGACGTCCGGCGAGGGCACCCGGCCCTGAAGGACCGGGCTATGTGCACCCGCCCCCTGAAGGGGGCTAAAGAAGAGGTTAGCCCCCTTCAGGGGGCTTTGGCAGATAGGCCCGTCCTTCAGGGCGGGCCGACCGTGCCGGCCGTCTCCTCGCCGTCTCCCTCGATCCCGTTGAGACGAAGGAACTCCGCTCCCCAGCGATAGCTATCGAGAAAACCCGTCGTCGGACGCCCGAGAATGTGATGCGCGAGGAACAGCGCCTCGACTGACGCCAGGCCGTTCGCGGGATCGGTGCCCAGCTTCGAGACGCGCGGATAGGCCGTTGGATAGCCGCTCAGCGAACGCGGCGGAACGTCGAGGAAATCTCGCATCATGCGGTCGGCCCAGCGCCAACTGCCATCGAGCAAGAGGAGGCCGAAACCCGCGTCGGTCGGCGACAGGGCCGGCCCATCGGCGGCGAGGCGGATGTAGTTCTCAAGCGGCGGATGCTCCTCCAGCGGATAGCGGAGGAAGACGAGGCCGGGCAGGCCGCGCAGTGGCCAGATCGAACACTTGCGCGGACTCTCGTGCGTGTCGCGTATGATGATCGTTGGTGGATACGCTTCTGCCATGGCCCCATTCTACCAGCCACTCCCTCTTCGATTCCAGAACAGGTCCGCCGTGCTGATCCGCTATTTCGCAACATGTGCTCGCGGCTTCGAGCCAATCCTCGCCGACGAGTTGCGCGCCCTCTCCGCCCACGAAGTCGAGCCGGGACGAGGCGGCGTCTCCTTCCAGGGTGATCGGGCCTTGCTCTATCGTGCCAACCTCTGGCTGCGCACTGCCGTCCGCGTCTTGCAGCCCATCCTCCAGAAGAGGGTGACCTCTCCCGACGAACTTTACGAAGCGGTCAAGACGCTCCACTGGGACGAGTATCTGACGCCCGGCCACACGCTGGCAGTCGATTGCAACGTCCGCGATTCGCACCTCACTCACTCGATGTACGCCGCCCTGCGCGTCAAGGACGCCATCTGCGATCAGATGATCGAGCGACACGGCAAGCGGCCGAGCGTCGATACGGACGAGCCGATGATCGGCCTGAACCTGCACGTCTATCGGGACGAAGCCGTCCTCAGCCTCGACAGTTCCGGCGCGTCGTTGCACAAGCGCGGCTATCGGCCCATCCTGATCACTGCTCCGCTCAACGAGGCCCTGGCGGCGGCGATCATCCTTCTGACGGGGTGGCGCGGCGAGGTTCCCTTTGTCGATCCGATGTGCGGTTCGGGAACGCTGCCCATTGAGGCGGCGTGGATCGCGATGAAGCGCCCGCCGGGCTTGACGCGCAAGCGTTTCGGCTTTCAGGGCTGGATGGACTTCGACGTCGCTCTGTGGGCGGACCTGCGCGACGAGGCCCGCCGCGGCGTGGGGAAGACGCTGCCCTCACCGATCCTCGGTTCCGACGTTCGCCGTGACGCTGTCTCGTTCTCGAAGACGAACGCTCGCGCTGCGGGTATCGGCCATTTGCTGAGTTTCGAGGCTTGCGACGTGAAAGACTTTCGACCCCCGGAGGGACCGCCCGGCGTCATTGTCTGCAATCCGCCCTATGGGGAGCGCATCGGCGAAGAGAAGGAGCTGCGTGGTCTCTACCAGAAGCTGGGCGAAGTGTTGCGAAGTCGCTGTGCCGGCTGGACGGCGTTCGTCTTCACGAGCAACTCGCGGCTGGCGCGCGAGATCGGCATGGAACCGGCCGAGCAAACGCCGCTTTTCAACGGCAAACTGCCCTGCATGCTGCTGCGTTACGATTTATAGGTCAGGCGAGGGGTACGGTCCGGCCATCGTCGAAGATGAGCAGACGCTCCGGCCAGCGCAGCGCCGCCAGGGCCGTCAGGAAAGTCCCTTCACTCTGCCCATCGAGCCGCTCGCGCCAACGTTTGCCGGCCGAGTAGTCGATACAGACGATCCGGCCATTGCCGAGCGTCGAGTGAGGCCGCGCCGGATCGAATAATCGCTCCCCTTCTTCGCCGGGCAGGCTGATGCGCCAGTAATGCCCAAAGACGCACCAGGGATCGTCGCGATAATCGTCCCACCAGGCAACCCGGCCTTCGTGCCGCAGCTTGCCGCCGGCGTAAAAAGGAGTCGCGACTTTCGCCTCCGGTCCCGAGGTCAGCAGCGTCACGGGATTGTCGTTCTGGTACGCCAAATCGCGCTCGATCTCCTCGTGAATGTTGCGATGGTTCAGGTCCTCAGTGATTGACTGCTTATGCCGACGGAAGACGTCGAGGACGTCCGTCTCCTGGCGAATCTGCGCGACGGCGCCTGTATTCCAGGAGGCGTGAACGATGCGCAGGTCTTCGCGTTCCAGAACCAGAGGCAGGGATGCGAAGAGAGCGAGGGTCCGCTGTCTCATGGCGTCATCGGCCAGCACCTGCGACACCACCTGGCCCGAGCGGTCGAGGACCTCGCGTTTACCGTAGAACCAGCCGTTCCCGTGCCGCTCCTTGCCGCGCAGAATGTTCAACTCATGATTGCCCATGACCCCCTGGGCCAGTCCGCGCTCCATGAGATCAGAGACGAGATTGACGATGGCGGGACTGTCGGGACCGCGATCCGTCAGGTCGCCCAGGAAGACGAGACGCCGGCCTTCAGAATGTGTGCCGTCACGATAGCCGAGATGGAAGAGCAGAGCGCGGAGGCCGATTTCGCCGTGAACGTCGGCGATGATATCGACAGGACCGGGGAACAGGGGCCGAACGAGAGGTCGCCCCTTCATGAGGTCAATCCGTTCGCTGAAACGAAACCTCGAAGTTCCCCCAACATCTTCGCCCCGAGTTTCGGTTCACTCATGTAGACGTAAGCCGCCTGTCCGGCGAGACGTACCAGCGTCTCGCCATCCTTGAGTGGCTTGCCTTGTTTCAGATTATGCACGGCGGCCCGCAGTTCACGTTTCATCTTCCTCGATACGCGCGGCTTGCCCACCCCGTTGACCACGAGTCCCGTCACACGCTGCCGGCTGCCGCTGCGGGCGATGCGCGTCTTCTCGGGATGGACGCGGAAGCCCTCCGTCTCGACGACACGCCTCACCAGACCCATCAGCGTGCCGAGCTTCGGATCGCCCTTGTGGCCGTTCGGCAGACTGAACGTCAGGTCGTCGGCATAGCGCGTGTAGCGCCAACCGTACTTTCGCGCCACCCCCGTCAGCCGTTGATCGAGCCGTAAACAGAGCGTGTTCGTCAGGGCGGGACTCGTCGGCGCTCCCTGCGGCAGACAGCGTGGCCCGAGCGCGACGTAGTAGTCCTGGCCCTGCAAGTTGACGATGTCGCGCGGCGCCTCGGTGCAGAGCAGAGCGAGCAGCGTCGCCACCTGTTCGCGATAGCCGGCCCGGCGGAACACTCCCCTGGCGCGCGGCAACGTCACCGTCGGAAAGAAGTTCTCCAGGTCCATCTTGAGGATGATGCGGGCGTTGGTGTGGGCGCTCGCGTTGGTCAGCGTCGAACGTCCTGGCAGGAAGCCGTGCGCTGCCCCGTGGACCAGCAACTTCTCGACGATGTTGAGGCGAATCCACTGCTGGGCCGTCTTCAACTTCGGCAGCGGCGCCCAGATGGGGCGCTCTTTGCCGTTTCGCTTGGGGATGGTGAAACGACGATAGTGGATCATCGTCGCTGCTTCGCGATGGTAGGCGAGCCAGCGCAACTGCGAGATGCTCAGGCCGAGGGCTTCCGCC
>JBBRIK010000779.1:0-3908 GCA_038221045.1 Gemmatales bacterium | reverse complement strand
CTTCCTCGGGATTGTAGTACATGCTCAGCGACGCCTGCGCATCGCGGAGGAACAGCCGGGCTTGTTCGTCGGTCGGCCGGGCACCGAGGACGCGCGAGAAGCACTCGGCGGCCTTGTCGTAACGCTCGTGGTCCTCGTAGAGGATGCCGAGGTTCTTCAGCGTGCCGACATGCAGCGGTGGAAACTTGAGGCAGCGCTCGTAGTACGAGATGGCCTCATCGTCGTTGCCGGCGAGGTCGTTCGCGTGTCCCAGTTGGAACAGGGCGGGCGTGTGCGTCGGATCGAGTTCAATGGCTCGCTCGTAGGACTTGATGGCCAGCGCCCGCTCGCCTTCCGCCAGGTTGCAACTTGCGAGTTGGAAGTGATACTCGGCCGCGTGGGGGGCCATCTGTTCTTCGAGTTTCTTCAGGATTTCGCGCGCCTTGTCGCGATGGCCCTGCTGGCGATAGATGCCGGCGCGCTGCAACTGAACCTGGCTGGCGTTGTAGCCGGTCTTCTCCGCCTTCTCGAACGCCTTCAGGGCTTCGTCGAGTTGGTTGAGCGAGACGAGGGCTCGGCCGAGCGTGTAGTTGGCGAGCGCGCCTTCCGACTGGCGCAGATGCTCGGCCGCCTCGAACGTGTGGCCGAGGAAGAAACAGGCGACGCCCAACTTCAGGTGCCATTTCTTGACCTGCGCCGGTGGGGCGGCGTCGACTCGTTTGCGCAGAACGTCGGCGACGTCGCGCAGAACGCGATACTGAGCGGACCCCTGAGCCAGCCCCTCGCGTACCTTTTGCATGGTCCCCGCGTCGCAGTCCTCGCGCTCCACCAGAATCGCCTTCAGATCGGTCAGCATGTCCATGAGCAATCGTCTCCCGTCAAACGAAATGACCGATGACCAACGATCGACGCCGCTTGCGGCTTAGCGAATGCACCCGCTAAGCCGCAAGCGGCGGTCCTCTTGCGTCATTGGAAATTGGCCGTTGGTCATTCAGGAGTTAAGTATAACAACCGGAAGCGTTCCAGCAAGAGGACCGAGCCATGCCGCGCCCCGCGCCTGAGTTGCCGCCCTGCTATGCGATGGTCTTTCCCGGCCTCGAAGAAGTGGCCGCCGATGAGATCACCCGCGACCTCGGCGGCAACGTGCGCAAGAGTGGTCAGGGCTTCGTCGTCTTCCGCGTGGACAGCCTCGAAAAGGACCTCCTGAAACTCCGCACGACCGAGGACGTCTTCCTCTTCGCCTGGGGGACCGATCAGTTGACGCATCGCGCCGTCGATCTGGAGAAGATCGAGCGCTGGACCGCGCGCGAACCCGACTGGCCGAACCTTCTGCGGCTGCATCACACGATCCATCCTCGGCCCAAGGGCAAGCCGACCTATCGACTCATCACGCAGATGTCGGGCCAGGCCGTCTACCTGCGCAGGCAGGCCCGCGAAGCGCTGGCGAAAGGACTCGCGGGCCATCTGCCGGCCAGTTGGCGTCCGGCGGAAGAGAACGCGTCTGTCGAAGTCTGGCTGACCCTCCAGGGAGAGACGGCGTTCTGCGGCTTGCGGCTTTCGACGCGCGAGATGCGGCATCGCAATTACAAGGTCGAACACATCCCGGCTTCGCTGCGGCCGACCGTCGCGGCGGCCCTGGTGCGTCTGACGGGCTTCGGTCCCGGCATGGTCGTCGTCGATCCGATGTGTGGCGCGGGCACCATCGCCGCCGAGCTGCTGGAACTGCTGCGTTCGCATCGAGGACAGGGCGTCCAGGTGCTGGCCGGCGACTGCGATCGCGCGGCCGTGCGGGCCGCCGACATCAATCTGCGCCGGCTGCCGCCTGCTCTGCTGGCTCGCTGGGATGCGCGGCGGCTCCCGCTGGCCGATGGGAGCGTCGATCGTGTCGTATCGAATCCGCCGTTCGGCAAGCAACTGAGCACGCCGGAGGAGATCGTCCCGCTGTATCGGGCGATGGTGGCGGAGTACAATCGCGTCCTGAAGCCGGGCGGCAGAGCGGTGCTGCTGGTCGGCGACCTGGGCCAGTTGGATCGCGCGGCGCGCGCGGCCGGCTGGCAATCGCAACGGCGGCTCGACGTGCGCATTCTTGGACAACATGCGGGCATCAGCGTCTGGCGAAAGCCGGAGGAATGAAGTACAAAGGAGTCAGGCGAGTCCGATTCGCGGCGATTCATCCGGTCCGTTCCTGGAGTTCGACATGGCAGCCAAGCTCACCTGCCCCGAGTGCGACAAGACGCTCACCCTGTCCAAGCCGCCGGTCCCCGGCAAGAAAGTCCGGTGTCCCCGCTGCGAGGCCGTCTTCACCGTGCCTGAAGACGAGGACAAGGATCGCCTCGTCGAGGAGGAAGCCGCGCCGCGAAAGAAGAAAGCCAGTCCCGCGATCCAGAAGGGCGGTCCCGCCAAGACGCCGTCGAAGCCGGCGCCTGCACCCGCGGCGAAGAAGCCCGTAGCGACGGGGGATGAGGAGGAAGACTCGGGTGGCACCTATGGCTTCGCGATGAGCCAGGCGGAAGAGGAGGAGCAGGAGAAGACGAAGCCGAAGATCGAGCATGGTCCGGACGAGACTGTCAGGGACCCGCGCGGAAAGGCTGTCGCCATTGTGGCCAAGCCCTCCACGCTCCTGATCGTCGATAGCGGAATCATCGGGTTCGCGGGCATCTTCATGTTCGCGATGGGCATCTGGCCCTTCGTTTTCGCCGAGCAGGTGGCGAACCCCGAAAAGGGGCATCAGGTGTCGCTCGCTCTGGATAAACAGATCAAAACCGAAGCCGAACAGAAGAGCGGCGGCGGTATGCCTCAAGGCGGCGGACCTCCAGGCGGCGAACCTCCAGGCGGAGGACCTCCAGGAGGAGGACCACCCGCAGGCGTACCACCGATGGAAGGACCACCGGCAGGAGGAGCAGGAAAGGCCAAGTCTCCAAGCAAGCAACTCAAGGAAAAACTACTCGATCAAAAGACCTCGGACGAAGATTTCGCCAGGCTGGTCGATCCTCTGATCGATAAGGCCCAGGCGTCGGAGGAGTACGTCGAGGCGGTGCCTTTCGACAAGTTGGAAAAAGCGGACCCCCTTGGATACAAGATCTGGCAAATGATGGAGGAACGGGAGACGACGTCCCACATCTGGCTCATCTGCCTGAGCGTGCCGATCTTCCTTTACGGCGGCGCCATGGGATTTGGCGCAGTGAAGATTCAAACGCTCGAACACTACACATGGGGGCTGATCGCGACGAGCATGGGCATCCTCTTCGGGCTGGGCTGCCTCATCTACGCCATTGTCACTCTGTTTTCCTCCCTGGATTCGGAAGCGGCGGGATTAATGAGTTACCTCAAGCTCATGCTGCTGATTTTCGCGAACATCGGCGGCATCGCCATCAGCGCCTGGGGACTGAAAACTCTGCTGAATCCCGAGATCAAAGAAGCGTTCTATTACGACCCCGAAAAGGAGGAGCAAGAAGAGGAGAAGGAGAAGGAGGAGGACGAAGAGGAAGACGAAGAGGAGGATGAGGAGTGACCCCGCCTCCGGCCGCCGTTTCCTTTCCGCGCCAATGTCTCACCGTCATTCGCGTCTTGCTCGGCGTTTGTCTGGGTCTGTTCGTCCTCGGCCAGGTTGTCTTCCTGTTCGCCCTCAACCTCGTTGATGCACTCGATAAACCAAGGTTGCTGACAAACCTCAAGCAACAACATCAGACCTGGGAGAAAATGCAGAAACCCGGCGCAGTCGCCGGTCCCGAGGAGGACCCCAGGATTTGGCCGCGCATTACGGGTGTGCCGCTCGCCGGCCCACTCCTTGAGGAATGGGTCGAACTCGGCGGCAAGTCCCGGCTGATGAAGCTCAAGAAGATAGTGAAACCCCGGCTTGACTACTGGGCCAGGTTAACCGGTCAGGAGCAGGGCTGGGGTCTGTTCGCCCCTGACGCCGCTGACTGGAC
>JBBRIK010000778.1:0-3914 GCA_038221045.1 Gemmatales bacterium | reverse complement strand
CGAATTCGTGTTCTGCTACGACATCAAGATGGGGAACCCAAACGGCGACCCGGATGAAAACCGGCCGCGCGTGCTGCCCGACAAGACCCACTACGTCACCGACGTGCGGCTCAAGCGGTTCGTCCGCGACTTCTTCAAGCTCCAAGATCGGCCGATCCTCGTGGACAAGGTTGAAGGCCGGACAACGAATCTGACCGGCCGTGTCGCGGCGCACCTCCAGGCGATCGGCCAAAGGGAGGCCAATGGTGCAGCACTGGTAGACATTCTCCTCAGTACATTCATCGACGCCCGGCTTTTCGGGTCGTCGTTCGCGTTCAAGAAGCAGGAGGGGTTCGAGCTTGCCGCTGAGCCGAAAACGCTTACCGGCGCTGTCCAGATCCTCCACGGAGAAGTCAAACACAAGGCGCAGGAAGTGGACATCAGCGGCACATCGGTCTTCGGCAGTGATGAGGAGAAGTCGCAGGGCACCTTCACCACCTACTACGGCCTGCGATACGCACTGATCGGGTTCAACGGCATCGCCAACGAACACAGCGCGAGGGTCTCGCGCATGACGGACGAGGATTACGGACTGCTGCTGCGGGCGATGTGGGACGGGGTGCGTGCCGCCGCCAATACGCGCACCAAACGCGGGCAGGTGCCGCGGTTGCTCCTCAGCGTTGTCTACAGGCCAGGCCAGGAGTTCCAGTTCGGCAACCTCGCCGACTACATCAAACTCGCTGCCCGCAACGGCAAAGACGAACGGGAGTGGTCCTCGCCGGACGATTACACGATCGACGTCTCACGTTTGCTCGAACGGTTACGGCAGCAGGCGGGTCGGATCGCCCGTCTGGAGGTGTGTCTATCCCCCGACGTGACGCTATCCAAACCCCTGGAAGTATCGGGCGTGGAACAGGTCGATCTCAACTTCGACGCGCCGAGCGCAGGGTGAATCGATGCGCATCGTAAGATTCCGCTATCACGGCAAGGTCGGCCACTTCCTGCGGGCAGAGGCGAACGTGGACGGGCTGACGTACCCCATTCCGCCGCCCACGGCCTTGCTCGGGCTGACCGGTGCGGTGCTGGGGTTGGGCAAGGACGAGCCGCAGGAGCATCTCGTCGGGGCGAGGTTCGCCGTAGCCGCCATCGGTCAACTTCCGCTCCGCTTCTGGCACACGACCAACGTGCGCAAGGACCCGCCCGCGCAGTTGCCGTTCCGGGTGCGAGCAACGGACAGGGGTCAGACCAGTCCAAAGCCCGAGAAGAATATGCGTTTTGCCCAGGAGTGGCTCTGGAAGCCAGAATACCGCGTTTGGGCGGCACTGCCGCAGCCTCATCACGCAGAGTTCGTCGCGCGGCTACATGAGCGCCGATGGCACTTCAGTCCGTGCCTCGGGCTGGCGTGGATGTGTGCCGACCTCGACGAGGTGGAGGAATTGGATGGCGAGCCATTGGGGTCTGGCGTTCATCGGGTGGCAACGGTCGCGCCGCAGGATGCTGGAACAGTAGAGATGCAAGCTGCATTCGCAGACAAGTTGACACTGCAATCTCTCCGGATGGCGTATGAAGTGACGGCGGGACGGTCATTCTCGCACCGGGCTTACTGGCTCGAGATTGAGGGCAAGCCGTTCCCCATGCAGACCGCCCGAGCGTACCAGTGTGGCGAGACTAAGGTGATTTGGCTATGAGCATCCTCTCTCACAACCTGAAGAAAGGGCGGTTTCTGACGCTGCGCCAGCACCTCGACCAGATCCGTGCGGCGACCACGGCAGTACGGTCACGCCACAGCACCCGGCTGCTCTCGGAGTGCGCTGAGGCATGGAACTGGCTGGAGGACTGCATTTGCCTGCACGACACCGGCAAGAGTAGCGCACAGTTCCAGCAGTACATTCGTGACCCCGAAGGATACTTGCGGCGCAACCGCCCTCACACGAAATCCCATACGCCGCTCTCGACCGTAATCGTACTGGCCCTGGCTCGCGAGGAATCTTGGGACACCTTCCGCACCTTCGCTGTCGCCCAGATCGCAAATGGGCATCACGGCGCGCTCGAGTGTCGAGAGGTGCTGGCCGACGGTCTCTACACGGCCGCCCTGGAAACTCAGATCCCCACTATCGATTGGGTGGCCCTGGCAGCCCAGGTCGATCGAGGTCTCCATCCGCTAATCGGGACGACGGCCGAGGAATTTCTCGACAAGGGGACGGATCAACTCGATGACCTGTTTGCCAGAGTCCAGCAGGAGCGAGACGTGCGCTTCCGCCTGCTGTGCCAACTGGCATTCTCGGTGCTGCTGGAAGCGGACAAGGCCTTCCTCGCGGTTGATGAACCCGACCGGCCCGACTACCTGGCCCCGCGGCGAGAGTCGCTCGATCCATGTGTCGTCGATCGTTTCCTGTCGGACAAACCGAAGTCGAACGTCAACCCCCTGCGTGAAGACGCGCGGCGGGAACTGCTTGCCGGAATGACCCGCGCGGGATCGGCGGGAGTGCAGACGCTGACGTTGCCCACCGGGACGGGAAAGACGCTGCTGGCGGCGACGTGGGCCCTGCGGCACCGGGCGGAGCGAGCCCTGGGCGACCCCCCGCCGCTGGTGCTGATCGTGCTGCCCTACCTGTCAATCATCGACCAGACCACGAAGGAGTACGAGAAGCTGTTCAAGAACCTGGGACTCGATCCGGGAGACCTGATCAGTTACCACAGCCTGTCGGATCGGACGTATGCGCCGGACCTGGAGGACAAGAGCCAGGACTTCTTTCTCGACACCTGGCGGTCGAGCGTGGTCATCACGACCTTCGACCAGTTCTGCATGGCCCTGCTGTCGCCGCGCGGCAAGTATCAGATGCGCTTTCATCACCTCGCTGACGCGGTGATCGTGCTCGACGAGGTGCAGACGCTGCCGCCGCGGCTGTGGGCTCCGCTCCGGGCGGTGCTGAGCGAACTGGTGCGGATGGGGACCACTCGCATCCTGGCGATGTCGGCGACTCAGCCGGGGTTCCTGCCGAAGGCGACCGAACTCGCCGCCGACCCGGCAGCATTCTTCCGGCGAATGCAGCGTTACCGGCTGGTATTGCGCTGTGGGACAGCGATGCGGCTCGCCGACTTCGCGTCGGAATGTGTCGCCAGGAGGCAACACTGGCGTGGGCGAAAGGTGCTGATAACGCTGAACACGCGCCGCAGCGCGCGGGTCGTCATGGAGGCGATGCGGGGAGCAGGTGACGAAGTTGAATTCCTGACGGCTGACGTAACGCCGATCGACCGGCTGGCGGCGGTGGACCGGATCAAGAAGTCTCAGTCCTGCCTGGTGGTGAGTACGCAATGTATTGAGGCCGGAGTGGACATCGACATGGACTTTGTGATCCGAGACTTCGGGCCATTGGACAGCTTGATCCAGGTGGCTGGCCGCTGCAACCGCAATGGGGAGCGCGAGCGCGGAACAGTCGAGGTGGTCCGATTGCGTGAGGACGATCGAGAGGCGGAGTTCGCCGGGTACATCTACGATGAGGTTTTACGCGGCGTGACGGGGCAGGTGCTGAGCGAACGGAAGGAGGTGCTGGAGGAGGACGTGTTCCCGCTGGTGGAGGGGTATTTCCAGGGGTTGCGCGCGAGTAAGGATATGGGGGAAGGATACTTGAGGAAATGGACAGGGTGGGAGGAGGTCGATTCCGTCAAGGCTCAACTCCGTGGCAAGCAGCCGAAGAAAGTGGCGTTCGTGGTGGTCGATAACGATCCGGCGTTGCGCGGCGATCTGGAGGCGGCGCAAGATATCGACGATCGCTGGGCGCGGCGGCGGGAATTTCGGCGACTGGCCGCTCGGGTGGCCCGGCTGACGGTGTCGGTGTACTTGCGGGAAGGACTCGATCCCTCCCGGTACGCCGACACTTTTCCGTACGGGAAAACAGACGAAGAAGCATGGTTCTGGTTGCTTCGGCCCGGGT
>JBBRIK010000777.1:0-3942 GCA_038221045.1 Gemmatales bacterium | reverse complement strand
TTTTTCTCTTCGGGTGCGAAACGGCTATTGCGATATCCTCTCATGAAGGTGGGCAAGCGACAAGCAAAAACGGGCAAGAAAAAGTGGCAGGAACCGATTCGAGAGGCTGTATTCCGATGCGCCCGACCGTCAAGACGGCCTCGGGACGGTGACTGAGAAAAGTTTCCACCGAGAAAAGTTTTGAATCGCGAATAAGGCGCGGATAAGGTGCCAGGCACCCAGAAGGTGCCAAGGCACCGAAAAGGGGTCAGAAACCGTTGACACAACTCGCTTACCATAAGATACTTGTGGCTTATTCGAAAGCAAAGGGGTTTGACCTTTTGCCCGCGACAAGATGTCGGAAATCGATGCCGGCTGTGTCACGGTCGTCTCAATCCTCAAGTTGGATGGCCAATCAGTCCGGCGAGCCGCGTCCGAACTTCCTCCAAATACGCGGCGAGTCCGTTCTCACTCCCGCGTTCCCGCAAGCTCGGCAGAGGGGTTTCCCTCCAGCAGCAACGCTCACGGTCGCGGTCATCCGCTGATAACGCCCGCTGGACTCGCTTTGGGCTGCGTGCCGCGCCATCGTTCTTGCAAGCGGTCAGCTCATGGCTCCGCTGGCGCGGGTCGAAACCCAGATGCTGCCTCTCCTGCTCCAGACGGACGGACTCGTCCTCGTCCCGAGGTTCGTATCCGCTGATCACCCAGCACTCCCGTTCCACAACGGCGAAACCCACAACGATCGCGATTGTGCTTCGGTCCTGAATACGGGCCTGTTCCAGGCCGCCTCGCCGCTCCGGCTGATCATCCTGGTCCCGGATCAGCAGGATCGCGGCAAGGTCGGGGAACTCATTCCGCAAGAACAGGATCGCCCTACGGGCAGCCGCCGCATCCGGAAGCCCCGGCCCATCTTCAAAGTGACCCTGGACCGTGATGCCAGCGTCGAGTGCCAATTGCTTGATCCCCTTCCAGGTTAGCCTCGCTCCTCCGGCCGATTCCCCCAGCCAGGTTCGCTGGTGGACAATCAGGTCTTCGTCCACCCACTCGATGGTTTCGCACAGCACCCGATCCGCGAGTTCCGTCGCAGTCTCAAAGTCTGCTGCAGCCTCGTAAACGACAGCGAAGCGCAGGCTCATGACGCAGCCCCGGTTTCCGCGAGCCATTTTTCGCCAAACAGGCTCCACATCTCCCCTGGAGCCATCTCGTCTTTCCACTCTTCAAACTTGGGGTGGTTCTCAATCGAACCACAGAGGGTGGCTCCATCCTCCCGGAGAGTGGTCATGCGGACCTCGTTTGGCTGCATGCAGTTGAGCAGATAAGGAGAGTGAGTCGTGGCAACGAGTTGAAGGTCGGGGCTGGTATCCAGCAGCCCACGGAGCAAGGCAACAAGCTCTTTCTGTGCCCTGGGGTGAAGCCCCCGGTCGAGGTCATCCAGCAGAATGAGGTTCGGGCGATCCGGGGCGTGGAGGGCCGTTAGCAATCCGAGGACAAGCAGGGTTCCCTCGCTCACCTGAGACCCATTCAGGTCGTCGCCCCCGAAGGTGTCGAAAAGGAGAGACGCCGGAGCCGTCTTGGTATGTCGCAGCCTGCGGATCGTAGGAATGATGCGGTGGAGGTCAGCCTGGAGCCTGTGCCACGAATCCGGGTCGTTGAGTGCCATGCTCGCCAGGGCCGCATGGACCCCGGTCCCATCCGGCAACATCGTCGTCGGGTCCGGAGATGCCTGAAGGGGAGGAATTAGCTTCGATGCTTCCAGGCGCAGCAGTGCTGACTGCGGGAGGGGAGGAATTGTCACCGGTCGGGGTCCAGGGTTTCCCCTCGTCTGAATTCAGGTCGGTTAGCACCTCGCGGTTGAGCTGTTTCTGACGAGAGGCTTTCAGGATTGGCCCGTTGCCAGCGGACCGAGATTGGGTGCGATAGCGAAACCACTGACCGTCCGATTCGGCAGCCAACTCGACGCCGTTCTCAGCCCCACGGCTCACCCCCAGGGCGATCTCGTTTTCTGGTTGTGGAGCTTGCGCGCGAAAGCAGCGGCAGAGCAGGTTCATCGCTTGCAGGATGCTCGACTTGCCCGCCGCGTCTGGCTTCACGAAGACCGTGAAGCGGTCCATTTGGACGCGAACGTCGCGCAGGCTTTTGAAGTCGCTAATCGACACCTTCCGAATCATTGCCGGCACCTCCCTCCCTCCATCTTACCGCCTGGCAGCGGTTTTCTCAGCATTGGACAGGTGAATATCGTTCGCGCGGTCGGATGCCAACACACTCCCAGCGATCCATCGCTTTCGGTCCCTAAACAATTGCGGTCCCCTCCCCTCTCCAGGTACACTGGATGGATCAAGATAGACCCCGCCCAGCTACCCCCAACATCTTGCAGGACTCTCGTATGACGAATCTGCTCGGTCCTCTTGTCACCCTGGCCCTCTTTCTGCCGGTCACTCTCGCCTCGGGCCAGGAACCCGTTCGCATGGCCCGGACGCCCGATATCTCTCCCGATGGCAAGCAGATCGCATTCACTTACCTGGGCGACGTCTGGACAGTCGAAGCCAGCGGCGGACTCGCCCGGCCCCTCACGCAGCATATCGCCCACGACTACTATCCGCGCTACAGTCCCGACGGCAAATGGATCGCCTTCGCCTCCAATCGGCATGGCTCCTACGACATCTTCGTCGTCTCGGCCCGCGGCGGCAAACCGCGACGGCTGACCTTCGATTCGTCCACCGACATCCCCGCCGGCTGGTCGCCCGACAGCAAGAACATCCTCTTCATGTCCAGCCGGGCCACCGAATATCCGACTCACTTCGATCTCTACAGCATCCCCGTCGAGGGAGGCCGGGTCCATCGCGTCACCTCGACCGAGGCCCGCGAAGGCGCTTACTCGCCCAAGGGCGATCAACTCGCCTACGTTCGCGGCCCCGGCGACTGGTATCGCAAGGGCTATCGCGGCTCATCCAACAACGACATCTGGATCTGCGATGCGAGCGGCACGAACAATCGCCAGTTCACCAACTTCCCAGGCCAGGACAACTCGCCGATGTGGAGTCCCGACGGCAACACGATCTATTTCGTCAGCGAGGTCTTCGGCACCCCCGCCAACGTCGTCAAACAGGATGTCAAAGCAACCAGCAAGCCGTTCCTCGTCAGCGCCGACGCCGCCGGCAAGCCCTTTCACACCCTCGACGCCGTCCGCCAGGCCCGCATCAGCGCCAATGGCGAGACCATCGTGTACGAGTGCGGGGCCGACCTCTGGCTGCTCTCGACGAAGCCCGGCTCGCAGCCACGCAAGCTCGCCATCGAGATCAACGCCGACGACAAGACCAATCCCGAACGCACGACCACCTTCAGCAATCGCGCCACCGAGTTCTCCCTCTCGCGCGACGAGCAGTTCATCGCCTTCGTCGTTCACGGCGAAATCTTCATGCGGACCGTCCTGACCGCCAGTTCGCAGACCCGCCGGCTCACCAACAGCCCCGCCAACGATCACGGCATCGCCTGGGCGCCCGACTCGTCGAAGATCGCTTGCATTTCCGACCGCAATGGCCATGAGGACATCTATCTCATCGAGTCCGATGACGCCGAACATCCTCGATTCACGCAGGCCCACAAGTTCAAGATCAAGCAGCTGACCAACACGCCCGAGGGCGAGTCCGGCGTCAGCTTCTCGCCCGACGGCAAACGCATCACATTCCTGCGCAGCAGCCGGCTGTGGAGCATGAACCCCGACGGCACGGATCAGAAAGTCCTCGTCGATACGCCGCGCGTCGTCGATTACGAATGGTCGCCCGACGGCCGCTGGATCGTCTACGCCCGCGCCGACGGTTCCTTCGCCAGCGAGCTGTACATCATCCCGGCGGCGGGCGGCGAGGCGAAGAACGTCACCCGGTTCGCGACGGAGAACATCGGCGTCACCTGGAGCGGCGACGGCCAGCGCCTCGCCTTCCTCAGCCAGCGCCGCAGTTCGACGAC
>JBBRIK010000776.1:0-3949 GCA_038221045.1 Gemmatales bacterium | reverse complement strand
AGCGTCGCCGAAGAAATCGAGGCATAGTGTCCACGCGGATGGTAGACTCATCAATTGTGGCACGTGAGAGGGAAACGGCCTGGCGACTCAACAGGTTAGACGCGCACGGACGTTACACATTCCGCAACCGGTTCGAGGAGTTTGGAGAGGACGTTGCGCTGGAACCTTCTCGCCTGATAGGGGACGCCGATGAGCGAGGTTACCCGAATCCTGTCAGCGATCGAGCAAGGCGATCCGCATGCCGCCAAGCAACTCCTGCCGTTGGTCTACGATGAACTGCGGAAGCTGGCCGCACAGCGGCTGGCGCAAGAAAAGCCGGGCCAGACACTGCAGCCCACCGCCCTGGTCCATGAAGCGTACCTGCGGCTGGTGGGAAGCGATCAGGATGCGCGCTGGACCAGCCGTGGGCATTTTATCGCGGCAGCCGCGGAGGCCATGCGCCGCATTCTTATCGACCATGCGCGCAAGAAGCAAACCCAGAAACGCGGGGGTGGACTCCACCGGGAACCGGATGACGAACTCCTCGCTCTGGACGAAGCCCTGCACAAGCTCGCCGTCGAGGACCCGGAGAAAGCCCGGCTCGTTGAACTGCGCTATTTCGCGGGCCTCACCGGGGAAGAGGCCGCTCAGGTCCTGGGCATCTCGCCGAGCACCGCCGATCGCCACTGGGCATACGCTCGGGCCTGGCTCCAGAATGAAGTCCGCGGCAGCTAGCCGATCAACTTTCAACTATTCCGTGGTGCTTTTCGCGCCTGTTTCGCGCTTATCCGGTTAGATACTCCGCGACATGGGGCCGAGGAACGGCGATGAACGACGAAATCCTTTTCCATCAAGCCGTCGCACAGCCTGCGCAAGAGCGCGCCGCCTTCCTGGACGCAGCCTGTGCCGGCGACGAGGCGCTGCACCGGCGCGTCGAAGCACTGTTGCTGGCCCATGAGACTCCCGGCAGCTTTTTGCAGGCCCCTGCCGTGCAACTGTCGGAAACGACGGATTCCAAGCTGCGGGCCGATGGCGACCCAAACGCGGAGTATGAGCCTGCGCCCGGCGAAGAGTCAGGAAGGGTTATCGGCCCGTACAAACTGCTGGAGCAAATCGGCGAAGGAGGCATGGGCACGGTCTGGATGGCCGAGCAAACCGAGCCGGTGCGGCGCAAAGTCGCCCTCAAAATCATCAAGGCGGGGATGGACAGCCGGCAGGTGCTGATCCGCTTTGAAGCGGAACGGCAAGCGCTCGCCCTGATGGACCATCCGAACATTGCCAGGGTGCTCGACGCCGGGACGACGCCCGAAGGCCGGCCCTACTTCGCCATGGAACTGGTCAAAGGGGAGGCGATCACAAAGTATTGTGACGAGCAGCGCCTCACGCCGCGGCAGCGGCTGGAGCTGTTCGTCCCGGTCTGTCAGGCGATCCAGCACGCGCACCAGAAAGGTATCATCCATCGGGACGTCAAACCGAGCAACGTCCTGGTCGCTTCCTACGACGGCAGGCCCGTCGTCAAGGTCATCGACTTCGGCATCGCCAAGGCGACAGGCCAACAGCTCACCGAGCGGACGCTAATCACGGAAGTTGGGGCGGTGGTGGGGACGCTGGAGTACATGTCGCCGGAGCAGGCGGAGGCCAGACAGCTGGACATCGACACCCGCAGCGACATCTATTCCCTGGGCGTACTCCTCTACGAGCTGCTGACCGGGACGACGCCGCTGGAGCGGAAACGGCTAAAGATGGCGGCGCTGCTGGAAGTGCTGCGGCTAATCCGCGAAGAGGAGCCGCCCAGGCCGAGTAGTCGGCTGAGCACGACGGAGGAACTGCCCGCGATCGCAGCCAACCGAGGGATGGAGCCGAAAAGACTGAGCGGGCTGATGCGGGGCGAGCTGGACTGGATCGTGATGAAGGCCCTGGACAAGGACCGCAACCGCCGTTACGAGACGGCCAACGGCTTCGCCGCGGACGTGCAACGCTACTTGAACGATGAGCCCGTCCAGGCGTGTCCGCCGTCGCGGTGGTACCGCTTCCGCAAATTCGCCCGGCGGAACATGGCCGTTCTGACGACGGCGGGGCTGGTGGCCGTGGCCCTGCTGCTGGGTACGGGGGTCAGCGTCTGGCAGGCGGTCCAGGCGACCCAGGCCAGGGACGCCGTGACACAGTCCAGGAAGACCGAGCGGCAGACCCAGGCCACACTCGATCGGGAGCGGACCGAGACGGACCAACAGCGGTCGCGGATCAACCGCGAGATCAGCGAGGTCCTGGTGGAGTTGGCCGGACTTCACAAGACGGCCAAGGCTGCCGGCCTGGCCGACGCCAGGCAATGGGCGGCGCTGCGCGAGGCCCGCAAGCAGGCCGAGACTCTGATGGCAAGTGAGGGCGCCGACCCCCTTCTACTCCAGAAGGTTCGGACCTTGCTGGACGAACTGAAGCCCATGGAGGCGGACCGCCGGACGCTGGCGCGGCTGGAGGGCCTTCGCTGCCGCTCCACACACTTCGACGACAAACGCGCCCCTGACAAGGACTCGAAGCAAGATACCTACGCCGCCATCTTTCGGGATTACGGCATCCCGATCGAGGATATTGACGAGGCCGTCCGGAGGATTCGGGCCTCGGCCATCAAGGATGAACTGGTTGCAGCCCTGGATGCCTGGGCCGGGGACGACCTGTTCAAGCCTCAACTGACGAAGGAACTGATACCCATCGCGCTGGGCGTCGTCGAGGACCCCTGGCGCAAGAGTTACTTCGACATCCGGCTCCGCGGCGACAAGCAAATGCTCATCGAGGTGGCCAGGCGACCGGAGGCCCTCGCGCAGCCGCCGGGTATCATCTTCATGCTGGCCCAGGTTCTATCCAGGTTCCAGGGCGATTGGGAGAGGGCCGTGAACCTGTTGCGGCAAGCCCAGGTCCGGTACCCGGCGGACCAGGCCATCAACGCCAAGTTGGCAGAGCTACTCACCTGGAGCGATGACGTTGCCGATAGGCGAGAGGGGGCGGGTTATGCCCGCATTGTGCTCGGCCTGCGCCCCGAGAACCCGACCCTTCTGGAGACCCTGGGTGCGGCGCTGTACTTTGGCGACGACTTCGACCGGGCCGTCGAGGTCTTCCGGCAGCGCCTCAAGTTGTCCGACCCCAACGACCAGCGGGATCCCGCTAAGTGGCTCAAGCTCGCCAGGGCACTCCGCCGGAAGGGGGATTGGGATGGTGCCCTCGAAGTCTACCGGGACCTGGAATCGAACAAGAACTCGCGCAAGAACCCGTGGGCGTACAACTATCACCACGACGCCCGTTGCGGGATCGGGATGGTGCTGGTGGAGAAAGGGGCCTTCGACGAGGCGATCGCTCTCTTCGAGGAAGTGGTTCGTCTGAAACAGGCTCACTACTGGATTGTCAGAGACGCCAAGGCAGGACTGGGCTGGGCTTTGGAAGGGAAGGACAAACTGGACGAGGCCCTGGCAGCGTACAAGCAATCCATCCTCAACGGCATCGACGACGAGAAGTATTATTTCTACAGACCGACCCCCAGCCACGTCAGCGGCCTGATCCGCGTCCTACAGAAACAGCACGTCCCGGATCCCGCCGGGGTCGCCTTCCGGGAGGTTTCCCGCCTCCTGCGGCAGAAGCTCGAACCGCCGGACCCAATGGTCCTGTATTGTAGCCGTCTTGCTGCGCAAACAGTTACAGGGACCGCGATGCCCAATTTGGCAACGGGAATGTTGCAACTGCATCATCTGCAGACTCTGCAACAGGCCCAGGCCAGGCTTGTCCCGCCGGAAGAGTATCTGCGGCGTCAAAACGCTGCCCGTATCTCTCCCCTGGCTTTCGCCCTAGGCCTGAAAAAAGCGATGAACTCGGCACCCAAAAGGTCGGAATTCTGAAAAAACTCGAAAACCCTCGGCGTTTCTGGGGTATTTGAAGAGTAGACCGTTTCTTCACTCACTCCAGCGACGAGGGTTTTCAAGTGAAT
>JBBRIK010000775.1:0-3950 GCA_038221045.1 Gemmatales bacterium | reverse complement strand
GGGCACCGAGGCGGAGAGAAGAGCATGGCAGAAGTGAACCAAACGAGACTGGACGAATTGCTCTTCGGGCGAGCTGTCGATCCAAAGGTCGAACCCGATTCGGATTTGGCAGACCTCATCTCGGACTGGTTTCGGAAAGCCCAGGCCAGGGCGCCTCGGACCCAGGCGGCCGAAATAACGCCGCTCGCCCTGCCCCCGAGAGAGCCAACGAGTTAGTTCTACTGTGTGCGATTGTCCGATTCACCTGGCGAGCGGGGCCAGTACTGGCCCCGGTCGTTCGTCAACCGGGGCCAGTAATGGCCCCAGTCGTTCGTCAAACCGGGGCCATTACTGGCCCCGCTCACCAATCATGCAGCCGAGTGATGGAGGAACTCGCGAGCCATTCCTGATGATGACCGAAAACCCTGGAACCGTATCCCAATGTATCTTGGGAAGGGACCAACACCACGGAGGCGACCAATGGATATCGTGAGGCCCCTTTTCGTATCAACCTATCCACCGGAGGAGTGCGGGCTGGCGACGTTCACCAAGGATTCAGCCGACGCAGTGGACTTCGCGGCCGAAGAGGCGGTGTCCTCGGTGGCGGCGATCCAGAAAATCCGCTCTTTCAGCCACGATGATCCACGCGTGGTCCACGTCATCGACAATAGCCGGCCGGACGAATACCATCTGGCCGCGGAAGTAGCCAACGACGGTCCGTGTGACGTGGTGAGCTTGCAGCATGAGTTTGGCCTCTACCCCGGCGAGTGGGGCGGGCGGGTGCTGGACTTCGTGCGTGCTTGCCGCAAGCCGATCGTCACCACATTCCATACGCTGATGACGCAGCCGGAGCCGTTGCCGCGGCGCTTGATCCAATTGCTGGCAGCCCACAGCAATGGCATCGTCGTCATGACGAAAGTCGCGGCGCAACTGCTGGCCGACGTCTACGGCGTCTCAGGGCCAACCGTGCAGGTGATCCCTCACGGAGTCCCGATCGTCCCCTACGAACGCGACGAGGCGCACAAAGCCCGGCTGGGGCTGGCCGGCCGGCGGGTCATCTGCACCTTCGGACTCATCAACCGGGGCAAGGGGCTGGAACACATGATCGAGGCCATGCCTCGGATCGTGGCCGCCTGTCCGGACGCTGTCTACCTGATCGTGGGCGCCACCCACCCCCAGGTCAAACGTCACGAGGGGGAGGTTTACCGCGATAGCCTGGCCGCGACGGCCCAGGCGCTGGGCGTCGGCGAACATGTGCGGTTCGTCAACAGGTATCTCAGCCTCCCCGAGTTGCTGGAACACCTGCAAACCTGCGACGTCTACGTCACCCCCTACCCAGGAAAGGATCAGATTGCCAGCGGCACGCTGGCTTATGCCCTGGCGGCGGGGGGAGCGGTGGTAAGCACTCCGTACCTGTACGCCAAGGAAGTTCTGGCCGACGGACGAGGACTGCTCGTGCCGTTCGCCGACAGCGACGCCCTGGCCGGCGCGGCGCTGCGCTTCCTGAACGACGCCGTGTATCAGGCGGAAACGCGGCGCAGGGCTTACGAGTACGCCAGGCCGATGTTCTGGCCGAATGTCGGCCGGCGCTACCTGGACTTCTTCAGCCGGGTCGTGTCCGAGAACGCGGTGGATCGTGTACGGCACACCCGCAGGGCCGTCGCCAGGCCGGGCGGCAAGGGTCAGCACAGGAAACTTCTGCAAGGAGGCTAGACATGCACATTCGCGACGGTATCCCGCTGGTTCACCTGGATCGTCTGACGGACTCGACCGGGCTGATCCAGCACGCCATCTACAGCATCCCGCGGCGCGAGAGCGGCTACACGACCGACGACAACGCGCGGGCGTTGCGCCTGTGCGCGCGCCTGTGGCAGCGGCACCCGGACGAGCGCATGCTGAACCGGGTGATGGGCTACCTGAGCTTCCTGGAGTTCGCCCGCCGCCCCGGCGGCGGGTTCCATAATTTCATGAGTTACCAGCGGCACTGGCTGGACGCGGAAGGGACTGGCGATTGCCAGGGGCAGGCGGTCCGCGCACTGGCCGAGGTGCTCGGCAGCTCGCTGCCGGACGACCTTCGCGCGGTGGCGCGGGAGTTGATCGAAGCCGTTCTGCCCACGCTCGCCGATCTGCGGAGCATCCGCGCGCAGGCTTATGTGATTCTGGCCTGGGGCCACCTCTGGACGACAGGAACGCCCGGCCTCGAACCGCTCGAGAACGTCGCCTGGTCGGCGGCGCATCGACTGATGGAATCCTACCAGCGTGCTTCGAGGCCGGACTGGCAGTGGTTCGAGTCGCGCATGACTTATGCGAACGCGGTGTTGCCGCACGCCCTTTTCGTGGCCGCCCAGCGCTGGCCGAACGAGGCGTTCCGCAACGTCGCGGCCACCTCTTTCGACTTCCTCGACCGGGCGACCACGGCGGACAATCTCTTCTGGCCGATCGGAAGCAACGGCTGGTATCCGCACGGGGAGGACAAAGCACTTTTCGATCAGCAACCCGTGGAAGCCGCCACGATGGGCGAGGCCGCACTGGCCGCGTTCGGCCTGCTCGGCGAGGAGCGCCACCTGGCCGCCTTCCGCCGGGCGCACGCCTGGTTCCACGGAGAAAACAGCTTGCGGACGCCGCTCGCCGACCCCGCCTGCGGCGCCTGCCAGGACGGGCTACACGAGTCCAGCGTGAATCGGAACCAGGGAGCGGAATCGACGCTCGCCTACCTGTGGGCGGAGTTGCAGAACGTCGAAGTCGCGCAAGCGCTTGCCCACGACCGTCCGTCCGCGATTGCCAGCGCCTGACCTGATGCGGAATCAAGGGAATTGTTTGCGGAATGCAGCGTGTGCCGCGGTCAAGATGACCGTGGTACACACTGCATTCCGCAAACAACTTGAAGGAACCCTCTCAACCAAGGAAATCGGTATGCTTCGGGAATCAAAAACGCCCAGTCTATACCAGGAGTTGTTCCATCGGCATTCCGCCAACCCAATCCTCACGGCTCAGGACTGGCCCTACCCGGCCCATACGGTGTTCAATGCCGGCGCGTGTCAGATGGGCGATGAAACCTGCGTGGGGCTTCGAGCTGTGACCGTAACTGCTTATTGTTCAATGCCGGCGCGTGTCAGATGGGCGATGAAACGGTGCTGCTCGTCCGTGTTGAGGATCGCCGGGGCCATTCGCACCTGACCGTGGCCCGGAGTAACGACGGCGTGTCGAACTGGCAGATCGATTCCAAGCCCAGTTTCGCTCCCGATCCGGCAAACTTCTCGGAAGAAGCCTGGGGCGTGGAGGACCCGCGTCTGACCTGGGTCCCGGATCGCGGCGAATGGGTCATCGCTTACACGGCCTATTCGCCGAGCGGGCCGATAGTGTCACTGGCAACCACCAAGGACTTCACTTCCTTCACCCGTCTCGGCCCGGTCATGCCTCCGGAGGACAAGGATGCGGCCGTCTTTCCCCTCCGTTTCGGGAATCGGTATGCGATGCTCCATCGGCCGGTATCCGCGGGGAGTTCGGGGGCGCACATCTGGCTTTCCTTTTCGACGGACCTGACTCACTGGGGAGACCATCACATCTTGCTGCACGCCCGGCGTGGCTCGTGGTGGGACGCCAACAAGATCGGCCTGAGTCCGGGTCCCCTGGAGACCCCGGAGGGCTGGCTGCTCCTGTACCACGGCGTTCGCCACACGGCAGGGGGATGTCTGTATCGTCTGGGACTGGCCTTGCTCGACCTGGAGGACCCCTGCCGCGTCCTGCGCCGCAGCGACGAATGGATCTTTGCCCCCGAGATGCCCTACGAGCGCATGGGAGACGTCAACGGCGTGGTCTTTCCCTGCGGCTGGACCCTGGATAAAGCCACCGGTGCGATCCGTCTCTATTACGGCGGCGCGGACACCTGCCTCTGTCTCGCCACCGCTCAGCTCTCCGACCTCCTCGGCTATCTGCGCAAGTGTCCCGCCCCTCCACCGCGCAGCCGCAAG
>JBBRIK010000774.1:0-3954 GCA_038221045.1 Gemmatales bacterium | reverse complement strand
CGATTACCACCTGTCCGTCGGCACGGTCGCCAACATCCTCCACTCCGCTGAGGACTCCGCCCGCGATCACAACGGCCGCCAGGATCTGTCCGCTGTCGAGGTCGGCGCCCACGATGAGATCTATCAGACGCAAGAACCGGTCCTGGTCGGCGTCTGCGCCCACTCGACCTACTGCTATCTGCTCGCGCAAGAGCAGCACCGCGATGCCGCCACCTGGGGCGTGCGTTTACTGGAGTTGAAAGAACGCGGCTTCCGGCCCACGGCCACCATCGCCGACTTCGCTGGCGGGCTGCGTGCCGGCCAGGAGTTGGCCTTACCCGGGGTGCCGTGCCGAGGCGACGTCTTCCACGCCGAGTATGCGTTTCAGTAGGTGGTTGGCCATCTGGAGAGCCTGGCTTATCAGGCTCTCGCGGTGCGGCTGGATCTGGAACGCCAATTGGCCACGCCGGGCAAGCGGCGGGACCGGCTGAAGCTGTCGTTGACGCAACGACTGCGCCGGGCGCGGCAGGCGGAAGCCCAGGCGTTAGCGCTTTACGATGATGTCGCCCTGCTGCAGTCCTGGCTGCGGGACGACGTCCTCTCGGTGGCCGGACCCGATTACGCGGCCCGCGTGGCGTTGTTTGACTTTGTGGTTGCCGAACTGCAGGCGCGGGAGGCGTTGGGGCCAAAGGGGATCCAGCAGGTGCGTAAGTTGCTGCAGAACCAGCGGGCCGCGTTGCTGGCGTTCGCGGTGGCGTTGGCCGAGGCTCTGACGGCAGTGGCGGCGGGGTGGGAAGTGCCGGTGGCGGTGGTGCACGAACTGCTCCGGGTGCAAGCTCTGCCGAAGAACAACCCGTGCCGATGGCAGCGTGAGGCGGCATTGCGGCAGCAGTTGCGCGGGCGTTACTACGGGTTAAGCCGGGTGGTGTCGGCAGTGGCGGCAGACGTGGTGCGTGCCAGCAGTGTGGTGGAGAACCTCAACAGCCGGCTGCGTGGCTACTTCTTTTTGCGGCGGGAACTGGGTTCGGGATACCTGTCGTTGTTGCAATTCTATTTGAACCATCGTCGTTTTCCGCGTAGTGAGCATGCGGAGCGTGTGGGGAAGAGTCCGGCGGAGTTGCTGACGGGGCAACGTCATCCGCACTGGCTGGAAATACTCGGCTACCAACGGTTCAAGCGCAACTGAAAAGCAGGGCGTAGGGGATCTCGGGAAGCTGCTCCGCAAGGGTGGCCCCGGACAAGGTCCGGAGTGTTACCTGAAAAGGGCCTGTTTTGAACCATGCCTCGGGCGGTCTGGATCCGTTGTTGTAACATTAGAATAGGAAATTACTTGTGTTGAATCGGCTCCTGTCCGCCTTTTCCGCGCTCGAGAGAGCGCGAAGAAGCGTTCCGAATTGGATGTCCAGTCTGAGGAGGCAAATGGATGCGGTTGGCGATCAAGGCCAAGGAGCGTGTCCGCCGAGAATTCTTCCCGGAGGACTACGCGCTCGCTATTCAGATTCTGACCGAATGGGAGACGAAGGCCTGTGCTCCCGGCGAGAGTCCTTCGCGGATGCACAGGGCCGTGTTAAATCTGGCGCTGGGCAATCTCTCCTTGCTGGAGGAATTCATCGCGGCTGCGGAGGAGGATTTCCGAGACGTCCTTCTTTGGGGAGAATACAGCGAAGGCAAACACCTTCGTTGCATCGTTTGCGAGCCGAGTAAGAATGAAAAGGATCCCGCGGAGGAAGCATTCCTCGACAGTATCCGGGCGAACCCATCCGACAGCACTACCCGCCTCGTTTACGCCGACTGGCTGGAGGACCACGACGATCCCCGAGTGGGCTATCTTCGGACGTTGTGCGAGTGGCTCGCCTGTCGTCCAGGCGAGGACAAACAGTTGATCGAGCGAGAGCGGGAACTTCGCCCTGGGTTGAGCAAGCGATGGTTGGCTCAGATTCGGGGGATTCACGTTCGTGAGGAAGCTTAACTAGGGGGCTGGAATGGCGCTACCAAGCACAAATTCCTATTGGACCCATTATTCCTTCAAACGTCGTCTCGTCGGCAGCATTGACACGAGCAGCAGTCTGATCGCGGGACGCTGACGACGGCTGGAATCGCTTGCTGGATACATCTTACGGCAACGGAATCCGACCCAGTTTTCGGACCGAAGGCGCCGAGTGTCCGGAGATGACGAGATGCAGCACGAAGGGGTCCGATCGAGTTTGCTCATCGCTGAAACGCCGTCAGAGACGGATGTGAAACAAGAGATAATTCGACTCCCTTGTGTCGCAGTTCTCAATGAAGGTGCAGCCGACATCGGAGAGCATGACTTCTCCAGTCCCGCGGATTCTGCTAGACTGATTCGCGGTCCGAGGCCAATGGGAGGACAGACAGTGAAATCGCCGTTCCCTGGAATGGACCCGTTCATCGAGACGTCCCGTCTCTGGGAGGATTTCCACTTTCATCTCGTGGAATCGATCGCGGGAGTCCTGGCCGACAACGTTCCTCAGCACTATCTGGTGAAAACCGGCGAACGCGCTTATATCGTCGTCCTCGACGAAGGGGACGAGAACGGCAAGAAGGAGCATCTCATCAAGGGGAACGCCGGAATCACTGCGCCGAGTTCGGGCCAAACACAACGGACCGCTGTGCTGGAAGAGGAAACGCAAACGAGTTCGGCTGCCGAGGTGGTCTCACTCCGCTCATTCGTATCGGAAGAGTTCCGCGAGCATTTCATCGAGATCTATGTCGAAGACGAGGGGCGCGAGCTGGTCACCTGCCTGGAGGTCTTATCGCCGTCCAACAAGCGTGCCGGGAGTGAGGGCTGGGATCAGTACGCGCGCAAGCGTCAGGCTCTGCTGCTGGGACAGGCCAACTTCGTCGAGATCGACTTGCTTCGCGGCGGCCGCAAAATGCCAATGCACGATCCCTGGCCGGTGTGTCCGTACACAGTCCTCGTATCGCGCCGGTCACGCGCTCCGCACTGCCGCGTCTGGAAGGCATGGCCGCAGAAACCGTTACCGACTATCAAGGTTCCGCTGGCATCCGACGACCCAGATGTGGAACTCGCCTTGCAACCCCTCGTCGATGAGATCTATTGTCAATTCCGCTACGGGCAGCAAATCGACTACACGAAACCGTGCAAGCCCCCTCTCTCCGAGATTGAGACCGCCTGGTTGCAAGAGCAACTCAAGAACCGCTTCTAACAACCGCTTGCGGCGTAGCGGGAAAGACCGCTACGCCGCAAGCGGCAAGAGGGCTTCGCATTGCCTCTCACAGCAGCCCTGGAATCGCCTTGCCATCGCTGACCGCCGTCACGACGTTGCGCGGCAGACCCTCCTTGATGCGCACCTCGCCGGTGTCGAGCAGGACGTTCAGGATCGTCGCCAGCAGGTTCGGCGGCGTGTAGCGCTCGGTCGCGGGACGGCCGGCATTCTTGTCGGACTGGCCGATCACCTGGCCGACCTTGAGTCCGCCACCGGCCAGAGCGAGAGCGGTCAGGTCGCCCCAGTGATCGCGGCCGCCGTCCTTGTTCAGCTTCGGCGTTCGGCCCATCTCGCCGGTGACGACGAGAAGGATCTTGTCGCTCAGCCCGCGTGCCTCGACGTCCTCGAGGAACGCGGCGACGGCGTGATCGACCTGCCCGCCCATCATCGGCAGGCCGCCCATTTTCTTCGGGCTGTTGTTGTTGGCGTGGTAGTCCCAGCCGCAATCCGACACGGTGACGAAGCCACAACCCGCTTCACAGAGCCGGCGCGCCAGCAGCATCTGCTTGCCGAGCAGGTTCGACGCCCGCCGCATGTCGAACCACTTCGTCAGCTCCTTCATGTCGAAGAGCTTGCTGGTGTCGTATTTCGACACTCCTCGCTAATCCCGACAGTTGCTGACTGTCATGCGATCCGCCGCCGTTCTTCCTGGCAGGGTTCGTCAGCCGCTGGGTTTGACAGCGGTTTCCCCATGGCCGCTTTTCCCGCACCGGCTCCCGGTTGCCTC
>JBBRIK010000773.1:0-3955 GCA_038221045.1 Gemmatales bacterium | reverse complement strand
CCGGCGAAGTGTCGGTCCAGGCTCAACCCGAGGGCGAGGCACCGCATCCGCGCCGCGGCATCGCCATGCCGCCGACACCCCTCGATGGCAAGCCTCTCGCCGCCGACGCTCGCACGGATCGCCGGGCTTATTTCGCCGACTGGCTCACCGCGAAGGACAATCCCTATTTCGCGAAAGCAGTGGTCAATCGCGTCTGGCGCAACTTCCTCGGCCGGGGTCTCGTCGAGGCGGAAGACGACCTGCGCCAGACCAATCCGCCGACGAATGCCGAGTTGTTCGACGCCCTCGCGAAGGATTTCATCGACCATCAGTACGACGTGAAGTCTCTCATCCGCCTCATCATGAACTCGGCGACCTATCAGCGTTCGTCGAAGCCGTCGCCGGAGAACAAGAACGACGATCGCTTCTACTCGCGCTATCTCGTTCGCCGACTGTCGGCCGAAGTGCTGCTCGACGCCTATTCGCAAGTAACGGGAGTGCCGACTCCGTTCGTTCAACTCAACGTCGGCAGCAGCGGCGGCACGGCTTCGACGACCCTCTATCCAGCGGGGACTCGCGCGTTGCAATTGCCCGACTCGCAACTGGTATCGGCGTTCCTCGATGCGTTCGGCAGGCCGGAACGCATTCAGACCTGCTCCTGCGAACGCCAGCAGGATTCGAGCGTCGGCCAGGCGCTGCATCTGAACAACGGCCAGACGCTCAACGAGAAGTTGCGCGACAAGAAGTCGCACGTCGAGGCATGGCTCGGCGAGAAGGTGAGCGATGAGGAAGCCGTCAAGCGCGTCTTCCTGCTGGGCCTAAGCCGGAAGCCGACGCCGGCGGAGTTGAAGCGGTTCGGCGATCTGCTTGCGGAGGCAGCGAAGGATGGGACGACGACCCGGCGTGAAGCGCTGGAGGACCTGTTCTGGGCCGTGCTGACGTCGAAGGAGTTCGTGTTCAACCGCTGACGTCCGCCGCTTGCGGCTTAGCGGACAGCTCGCTAAGCCGCAAGCGGCGAAGAGTTACTTCTCTTCCTTCTCGCCCTTGGGCGCGGCCGGATCGAAGGTCGCCTTGCCCTCGGCCTTCTCGACTAGCACCGCCTCGGCGGGATGGGTGAAGGCCTGGGTGACGAATCCCGTCGGCTCGTGCAGTTTCCACTTCACCACTATCCCCCCGTCCTTGACGGTTATGCTCTGGACCTCGACGCGATAGCCGCCCGTCCTCTTCGCCCCGGCCGTCGCCACGACGACCATCTGCTTGTCCCAGTCGATTTTCTCGACCTTCAACGCCTTCGCCAGGTTGGCGCTGGCCATCTCCTGTCCTTTGCCGTCGGCTGGCAGCCCCGAAGCCTTCGCCGCCTCGACCGCGTCGCGGATCACCAGTTGCTGGGCCACGCCGCCGGGACGGGCCGAGGCGCGCCAGATGCCGCGGCCGAGGACCTTCAACTCGCGGTCCTTCGTCTTGTCCTCGAACAGGACGAACTTCAGACGCGGGGTCCGCGCCAGAGCAAGTTGCACGTCGCGGTTCGCCGGCACTTCCTTCCAGCGGAAGCCGTCTTTCGTCGGGTCAGAACCTGGGGCGAACGGCAGTGTGAACGCCAGCAGGAAGCTCAGCATGGGAACACCTCGTCAGGAGAGAAGCGGAAGGAGTTGATGGTGTCATTGTGTCCCGCCTGCGATTCGCGTCAAGAGTTTCGACGCGAAAGTTTGCGGCCGCTCTGCTCAGAGGCTTTACAGACCCCCCTCACCTCGGCTACCATAACATTCTGCCTTCTGCCTGCCCGCCCGACTCGAATTGGATTGAATATCATCATGAAGACCCTTTCCGTTCTCTTGCTGGGCATCACGTGCGCTGTCCCCTGCAAGGCGGCTCCGCTCGATGCCAGGGGAGTCAAGTTCTTCGAGGATAGAATCCGCCCCGTCCTTGTGCAGCAGTGCTTTTCCTGTCATTCGCAGGACGCCAAGAAAGCGAAAAAACTGCGCGGCGGACTCTATCTCGACTCGCGCGAGGGCTTGCGCAAGGGCGGCGACAATGGCCCCCTCCTCGACGGCCTGCTCATGAAGGCCATGCGACACGAGGGCGACGTCAAGATGCCGCCCAAGGGCAAGCTGCCCGCCACGGTCCTCGCCGACTTCGAGACCTGGCTAAAAATGGGCGCGCCCGATCCGCGCGATAGCTCGGCTCCCGCGATCAAGACTGTCGATATCGAGGCGGGCAAGCGCTACTGGGCGTTCCAGCCGAGCGGAAAATCGCTTCCGCCATCGCTCCGAAATCCGAAAGCAATCGTCCGCAATCCCATCGACACTTTCGTCCTTGCGAAACTCGAAGAGAAGGGGCTGAACCCCGGCGCTCCCGCCGGCCGCGACAGGCTGATTCGCCGGCTCAGCTATGACCTCACCGGTTTGCCGCCGACGCCCCGCGAGATCGACGAGTTCGTCAAGGATGCGTCTCCCACCGCGTATGAGCGTCTCGTCGATCGGCTGCTTGGCAGCGAACGCTTTGGCGAACGCTGGGCGAGGCACTGGCTCGACGTCGTTCGCTTTGCCGAGAGCGGCGGCTACGAGTTCGACGGCGCGCGGGCGGGCGCGCATCACTATCGCGACTTCGTCATCAAGGCGTTCAACGACGATCTCCCTTTCAATGAGTTCGTTCGTCTGCAAATCGCCGGCGATCATCTGAAGCCCGGCGACTATCAGGCGACCTCGGCGACCGGCTTCGTCGTCGCCGGTCCGTTTCCAGGGCAAACGACCGTCAAAACGCAGGAATTGATCCGTTACGATCACCTCGACGACATGCTCTCGACGCTCGGCACCTCGATGCTCGGCCTGTCGTTCGGCTGCGCACGCTGTCACGATCACAAGTACGATCCGGTGCCACAGGCGGACTACTATCGCCTGCTGGCGGCGTTCGGCCGCACCGACTCGACCGGTGTCCCTATCGACCTGACTCCCGAATCGACGCGCAAGGCGCGGGCCGAGTTCGACCAGGCCCATGCTCCGCTCGTCGCCGCACGGGACCGGTTCGATCGCGAGACCTTGCCGGGCCGAGTCCAGACGTGGCAGGCGAGCGTCAAGAACAAGCCGGCCGCCATGTGGAGCGTCCTCGATCTGGTCAGCGCGACGGGCCGGCAGTTCACGAAGCTCGATAGCTCCTTGCTGGCTGTCGGGCCGGCCGCGAAGGCAGCGGAGACGTACACACTCGTTTTCCACACTCAGCAGAAGGGAATCCATGCAATCCGGCTCGACGCTCTAACCGACGCCTCGCTGCCGAAGATGGGACCGGGGCGCGGCCTCAATGGAGAGTTCAGCCCGCCGGCGGTCACGCTTCTGGCTGCCCCGCTGCAAGGCAAGGCGAAGCCAGCGGTCGTCAAACTCAAGTTGACGCCCATGACTTTCGATAAGGCCGGCAAGGACCATGCGATCCTGATCGAGACAGAAGGAGATGTTGGATTCCCCGGCGGAACGATGCTGACGCTGACCTTGAAGTTCGACGGCCCCGCCCTGGGCAAACTTCGCGTCTCACTGACGATGGCTCGACCGGCGAAACTCGATGGCCCCTCAGCGCCCCAGGCAGGCGCCGAGTTGCTGGCACTGCTCGACGAGTCGAAGGGACTGATAGACGACAAGAACCGTGTCGCGATCGTCCGCTGGTTCCGCCAACTGGACGTGCCGACGAAGCAGGCCCACGACGCGGTGGAGCAGCATGTGCTCAAGGAGCCGAAACCGAACCTGACGACGATTTTCGCCGCGACATCAGGACGAGGCGGCGACGTCTATCACCTGATTCGCGGCGAGGTGGAGCGCAAGAACGGTGTTGCCAAACCGGGCTTCCTTCAGGTGACGATGAACGTCCCCGAAGAGCGCTGGCTGGGAAACGCGAGCAAGCCGGCCATTCCTCCGCGCGTCGCGCTGGGGAACTGGATCGCTGACAGCGAACAGGGCGCGGGCCATCTGCTGGCGCGGGTGATCGTCAATCG
>JBBRIK010000772.1:0-3960 GCA_038221045.1 Gemmatales bacterium | reverse complement strand
ACCGAACTCTCGTGTTTCCGCAGACAGCGTAACTCCGCGCCGGTCTCGGTGTCCCAGAGGCTCACTGTCCAGTCGTCGGAGGCGGAGGCGAGCAGGCGGCCGTCGGGAGAGACCGCGACGTTCCGCACGGTGTTGGAATGGCCACGCAGGACCTGACGCAGCGCGGTCCCCAGGTGATGCTCCGGCGGACGCAGGCTCCGCAGCCAGTAGCCGCTGGCCGGCCTCTCCTCCCTCTGACGCCGCCAGGTTTCCAGCAGCGACGATAGCTTCGGTCCGGGTGTCGCCCACGGGTCGCGATAGTGGCTCGCGGCTTCAGGGCAGTCGTACCACCAGCAGCGATTCCACAGCGTCTGGAACAGGGCCGAGGGATGACGATGGAGGAAGTGAACGTCGAGGCGGATCGCTTCTCCGAGCAGTTCGAGCCGGCGACTGCCCTCGTGGTCGCGCGGCATGCGCAGGACCGTGAGTTTGAAGTCGGCATCCAGCTCGAAGACGTAGCCCGCCTCCGCTTTCGCCTCCAGATAGGCGAGATCGGTCAGCACGACGACAAGGTCGTCCCAGCGTTCCTTCGCCGTCAGGTGGGCCGGCAGATGGCGCAGGGCATAGGCGCTGGCGCGGCGTGGGCCACGCCGATAGTCTGTCAGACACCACTCCGCGAGACGGGTGTGGCCCTCGTTGGGAGCGACGTGATAGATCGTTCCCTGGCGGGTGTCGTCGCCGGTCAGCCAGTCAGCGAGCGACTTGTGATAGAGCGTCAGCACCTCGCCGGCGTCCATGCCCTTGCGGCGCACCAGGAATGCTCCGAGGCCGCGAGCGAGGGCGGGCAGTTCGCGGTCGAACTCCAGTCCCGTCACGACCGACAGTTGCCGTTCCGTCAACGGCTCGCGTGCCGCGACGAGGGCCTGAAGCAGCCGCGCGGGCTTCTCATAGGCGGACTCGTCGCGGAAACGCCGCTCGAACGCGCGCAGATAGAAGCCCGTCAGTCCCGGCGGCAGGTTCGCCAGGCACGTCAGCGGATCGTCCTCGTCGGCCAGCGTTTCGAGCGCTTGCCGGACATAGAGGAAGTTGCCCTCGCTCTTCTGCATCAGCAGCCGGGCCACTGCCTCGACGTCGAGGCCACGGCCGGCGAACGGCTCCTCGGCCAACCGGGTGCGGATGAAGGAGCGAACGTCGTCCTGGTTGCGGGCGTCCTGGGCGCTCAATTCCCAGGCGCGCAGGCCACGCAGTTTCTGGACGACGGCCCGCTCGCGCCGCGTCGTCGCCACGATCCGCAGCCAGGCCGGCAACTGCTCTAACCGCGCGGAGAGCATGTCGATCAGGTTCAGGCCGCGCAACTCGCCGGACAGGGCTTCGTCGAGAGCGTCGAACAGCAGATAGCGTGTTTCCGCTGGCGCGGGCAGGGCAGACAGAGGGACGAGGATGCCCTGCTCGAAGGCGTGCAGCGGATTGTCGGCGCAGACGCTTTCGCTCAGGGCGTCGGCGAGGGGTGTCTCTTCCAGACGGGCGGCATAGTCGGGCAGGCGCTGGGCAATCTGAGCGGCGAGGGCGCGGACGATGGTTCCCGGCTGGAGCGTGGCGGGGTCGTCGGCCCGGCAACAGTGATAGGCCAGCACCTGCTCCGGTTGGCGTCGTACAAGCTCGGCGACGATGGCCGACTTGCCGATGCCGGGATCGCCGACGATGAGCAGCGACTTCTCGGTCCGCCTGGTCCGCCACTGGTCAATTTCGTCGAAGAGCCAGGCGCGGCCGAGGAAGCCCTGGCGCTTCGACTCCAGGTACGAAGTGAAGTCGAAGGGCGAGACGAGGACCCGGCTCTTGCCGCCGCGTTGCCGGCGTTCCTGGATCCAGCGCAGGACGGCGGGGCCGATGTCGAGCGAGGCGGGATCGAGGCGAAAGACGCCGCAGCCATGTTTGCGCCGCAGTTGGCCGCGCCACTGCCACAGGACCGGGTCAGCGTCGCGGTCGTCGAAGGCCGCCGGCCAATCGTCCTCGTCGTCGGCGAGGAGAAAGGGCAGCACGTCGATGTTGTGTTTGAGGGCGTGCTGATACTCCATCTGCGTGATGGAGAGCGTGTTGTTTTCGGGAGTGAAGCCGCGACGAAAGCCGACGAGGAGGACGCAGAGATCGCAGCCTTCGAGGCGTTCGAGGCAGAACGAGGAAGGCTCGCTGCTGGCGGCGCTCCAGTCTTCCATCGGATCGACGTGCAATCCGCCGCCGCGCAGCAGGGCGATGGCGCGAGCGCGATGGGCCTTCAGATCGACGAAGGTCGAGGAGAGGAACGCTTTGAGCGTGCCGCCGGTCATGCTTGCCTCGAATTGCAGAAGAGCGCTACGCCGCAAGCGGCAGACAGCACATGGCCCTTGTCGATCCCCGCAGGGTATGCGATCATCATAAGCATCGCCGTCTTTCCGACACCGATCGCAATAGAGCCGTCATGCGCCTCGTGTCTCTTCTGGTCCTTCTGTCGCTTCTTGGACGCTGCGCCACAGCAGCGCCGACGGCGGAGCAGGTGAAGTTCTTCGAGTCGCGCATTCGCCCTCTGCTCGTCAACCATTGCCAGTCGTGTCACGGGCCGAAGAAGCAAAACGCGGGACTGCGGCTCGACTCGGCGGACGCAATTCGCAGCGGAGGCGACTCGGGACCGCTGCTCGTTCCGGGCCGGCCGGAGGAGAGCCTGCTGATCCGCGCCGTTCGGCACGATGGCCCGAAAATGCCGCCCAAGACGATGCTCAAGGCGGAGGAGATCGCTGACCTTAGCGAGTGGGTCAAGAGCGGCGCGGCCTGGCCCGTCGAGGCGAAGTCCGGCCTGCGTCGCTCCGGTCAGATCACCGACGAGGACCGCGCCTTCTGGGCGTTTCAGCCCGTTCGGCGTCCCGCAATACCGCTGCTTCGCGAGCCGCGTCGGGCCGCCAATCCCATCGACGCCTTCCTGCTCGCCCGCCTCGATGCGAAGCGACTCACCCCTGTCGCGCCGGCGGATCGCGTCACACTTCTGCGGCGCATCACCTTCGATCTGATCGGCCTGCCGCCGACGCCGGAGGAGGTCGAACAGTTTTGTTCGGACGCTTCGCCGCAAGCGCTGGAGCGAGTGGTCGCGCGTCTGCTGGCGTCGCCCGCTTACGGCGAACGCTGGGGCCGGCACTGGCTCGACGTGGTTCGCTATGCCGACACCGCCGGCGACAACTCCGACTATCCCGTGCCGCAACTCAACAAGTATCGCAACTGGGTGATTGGCGCTTTCAACCAGGACAAACCCTATGACGCCTTCCTCCGCGAGCAACTGGCTGGCGATCTGATCGAATCTCCTGCCGGTGAACGAGAGAAGAGCGAGCGTCTCATCGCGACGGGATACCTGGCGAACACGCGCCGCTTCGGCTCCTACGAGGACAAACGCTATCAGTGGTATCTGACCTTCGAGGACAGCATCGAGAACCTTGGCCGAACCGTCCTCGGGTTGAGCCTCAACTGCGCCCGCTGTCACGATCACAAGTTCGATCCGATTCCCACGGACGACTATTACGCCCTCTATGGTTTCTTTCAGAGTACGCGCTATCCCTGGCCCGGCATCGAGCTCGACAAGGTGCAGCGCGACCTCGTGCCGCTGGCCTCACCGGAACGCCTCGCCTCGGCCCAGCGCGACCGCCAGCAGCAACTCGCACGGCTCGACGCTCGTATCAAGACGCTGGAGGCAGACAAGAAGACGGACAAGAACACGCTTCAGGCTGTCCGCAAGGAACGCGACGGGCTGGGCAAGCGTTCGCTCGCGGTGGAGACGGCCTACGCCGTCGCTGAAGGGCAGCGCTGGGTGGGCAATGCCCGTCTCCAGCAGCGCGGCGACCCCGAACGGCCCGGCAAGGAGGTGCCGCGACGCTTCCTCTCCATCCTCGGCGGACAGGAGTTGTCGAAGGACGTCAAGGGGAGCGGCCGGCTGGAACTGGCGAAGTGGCTGACCGACGCTCG
>JBBRIK010000771.1:0-3964 GCA_038221045.1 Gemmatales bacterium | reverse complement strand
GATAGGGGCGAGGACATCTTGCTAAGCCGCAAGCGGCGGAAGGGATTACCTCGTGAAAAAGTAATCCTTACAACATCGGCGGTAAGGCCTCGATGCCGGGACATCGTGGAAAGTCCTTGTTCCCCGCGGAATTGGACCCTCTCAGCCTCTAAAATCGAGAGTCAATTCCACCTCGGCTCGACTTTTGCTGTAGAGTTGACTCGTACACGTCAGGATGGCAAGGGATCTACCTCTCACGCATTGACGCTCGCAGCCTGTTTTCAGTCGAGGTTCCTCTCCGGCCGTCAGTCAGGATGACGGTTCTCAGTCTTCAATCCCCTCTCGTGGGAGCCAGCGGCATGGCCAGGCGCCTTCTCAATCTGATTCCTCTCCTCGGGGCGTTTCTGTCCCTGGGTGCGGCGAGCTACCGGACTCCGAACTTCGCGGTCGAGGCGGCCACGCCTGCCATCGCCAAGCAGGTCGGCGAGTACGCCGAACACTATCGCCGTGAGAAGGCGATGCTCTGGCTCGGTCGGGAGATGCCGCAATGGCCGGAGCCTTGCCCTCTCCGCGTGACCGTCACGCCGGGCGGTTCGGGGGGAGCGACCTCGTTCGCTTTCGATCGCGGCCAGGTCCTCGGCCAGAACATGCACATTGAGGGGACGCTCGAACGTCTGCTGGCCAGCGTCCTGCCGCATGAGGTGACCCACACCGTCTTCGCTTTCCACTTCCGCCAGCCGGTGCCGCGCTGGTCCGATGAGGGCGGCAGCGTCTTTTCCGAGGACGAGATCGAACGACACCGTCACGATCAGCTCGTCCGCAACATCCTCAACAATCGCCGGGCGATGCCGTTGCGCCGTCTCTTCGGGCTGCGCGAGTATCCGCCCGACGTGATGGTTCTCTACGCCCAGGGCTTCTCGGTGACGGATTTCCTGGTCGGCAAGAGCAGCCGGCCCGCGTTTCTGAACTTCGTCGCGGATGGGATGAGCAAGGGCTGGGACCAGGCGGCAAAGACACACTACAGTTTCCAGAATGTCGAGGAACTGGAGCAGGCGTGGTTGCAGCACCTGCGCGACACCAAGCAGCGTCCGCCGTCGGAAGTGGCTCGCGGCCCTGAGATGCGAACGCCCGCCAGGACGTCGGCGTCTCCGGTCACGCAGGACATCGTCGTCCGCCAGACGGTGCCACCAGTGCAGCCGCTGGACGGTCTACAAGGCGGCACGGCCCGTGGAGCGGCGCCGCGTTATGATGACAGCCCCGCTCAACCATTCCGCCCGACGGGTTTCACGCCGCCGCCCACGCCGGCAGTGACGCTGGGCGCTCCAGTCCCGGCTCCTCCCCCGATGGCTCACCTGGGAGCGCCCGAGTTTGAGCCTCTGCCGCCAGGTGCGGTCCCTGGTCCGCCGCCTGGTTGGGGAGAGTAATTCGAGTGCTGAACAGGCGGCGAGCGGGGCCAGTAATGGCCCATGCGCACCAAGTGAAAGGGTGGGGGACGAGGAAACCATCCCTTGATGCGTTGGAAATCTCTTCGAGCCCCCTTCAGGGGGCTTTGGCACATAGCCCGGTCCTTCAGGGCCGGGCGACCGTGCCGGACCTCTCCATCAGCGGTCCCAGCGTGTCCGCTCCTGGAGACATCCGGCGGGGGCGCCCGGCCCTGAAGGACCGGGCTATCTGCCAAAGCCCCCTGAAGGGGGCTGGAAGAGAAACCAGCGCACAGGGGAAAGCTTCCACGTTCCGAAGCATAACTTGGTGCGCATGGGGGTTCACACCCCCCGCTCGCCTTCATCTCCCTCGTTTGAACGCACCAACTCCTTGATATAGTCCAGTGCCTCATCCACCGTGCCGACGATCGCTCCGGCGACGCGGCCCCCGTCATCGACTTCACGCAGCAGCATCAGGTCCTCGAAGTCCGGCGACGCCTGCAACTCACGCCGCAGTTTCGCTCCCAGAGTGCCGTTGCGATACGCCTGTGCGTCCATGTGATGGCCGATCAGCCAGGCCGTCCGCTCGGTGATCAGTCCGTCCAGGGCGCTCAGTCCTGCCTCGACGTGGTTGCCGCGATCCAGTCCCTTGCCGACGTCGTGCAGCAGCGCGGCCAGCAGAAACTCCTCGTCGTAGGGCTGGACGTCGCGGGCCAGCTCGAACACCTGCAGCGAGTGATACAGCACGTCGCCCTCGGGATGATACTTCGCGGAACCCTGCACGTTCTCCAGCGGCAGCAGCAGCATGCGAAAGACGACATACGGATCGGGACGTTCCGCGGCCTCGAGCAGTTCGCCTTCGAGATTTAGATCGGGATACTCCTTTTCGAGAAACTCCTCCAGTTCGCGAATCGATGCTCGTTCGATGGCCTTCCCCGTGATGCTCGACCGGAAGACATAATGGGCCTTGTCCTCTGGATAGACCGTCAGCTCGAAGTTGAAGCGGTCGTGAATGTGGATGTGAGTGAAGACGCGCGCGACATCGTGCTTGATGATCTGCTTGCGCTCGACGTCGTACTGCAATCCTTCCTGTTCGAGCAGATCGGTCACGAGACCGACGCTGTCGGTGAACAGATGCAGGTCGATGTCGGAGCCTTTGCGGACGTGGCCGGTCATGACGCTGCCGATGAGGCGCGGCTTGAACAGACGCAGCACGCGCATCAGGCGCAGGGCCTCGACGCGCATTTCGCGCAGATGCTGCGTGCGTTTGTCGCCTTCGTGGAGGCGAGCGAAGAGTTGAATCTGTTCGCGAATCTCGGCGTTGGAAGGGAGGTCTTGAGGTTTGACGCCGCCGGGACAGAGCCGTCGAGCGGCCTTGCGCTTGGCGGTGTAGTACTCCGACTCGACACGTTCGTACATCAGGCGGGCCGATTCCAGGGCAATCGCCTGACGAAGTCTGACATCGCTCATCCTTTCATGCGCCGATATCAGGCCCATACTTGCGGCGCGGGGCCGGGCGAGAGAAGTAGAGATGCTTTCATTATAGACGCTGGCCCGACGAGAGAAAGAAATCACGTCAACTCGACAGCCCTCGTTCCCACGCTCCGCGTGGGAACGGCTTCTTCGACGCTCTGCGTCGTCTTACGAAGGGAGACGACGCAGAGCGTCGAAGAGCACGGTCCCACGCAGAGCGTGGGAACGAGGAGGATGAGAGGAGCGTGGGTCCGAGGGGTGAGAATTCAGGTCAGCGAAGCTGGTCCGATTGAGACAACCGCGCGGGCGCTCTGTCAAGAGTCTGCCGGGCCTCGCTCTCTTTTTTTTGCCCAGGCGTTACAGGAAGCACAGGCGTCAGCGATAACGCTCGATAGTCTCGCGCTGCGATTTGAGCGAATCCATCTCGATTTCCCGGCCCTCTCGATATGCGCGACGGAACATACCACAGCCTCCACGCAACTGGCACATTTTCTCGGCTTTGCCCCGGCGGCATCGCTTCCATCGGGAATAGTTAAAGTGTCCGGCAAGGGTTGACTCACCGTGAGCACTGGGCCGGACGGAACAGAACAGATGAGGTAGCGACCATGAAGCGATTCGCGATGATTTGCGTGGCGGCTCTGGCCCTGATGGGGATGGCGGAGCAGAAGGCGTCAGCCTGGACGAAGTCCAGTTTCAGCGTTGGCCTGAGTTTCAACCGCGAGGCGTCCGACAACCGATTTATGTATGGTCTCATCCGCAACGGACCCGCCCCGTATGCCCAGGGCGGCGAAATGATGGGCGACTTCGGCGGACATGGCTACCCCATCTCCGAGGGGATGCCCACCGCCAGCATGCAGTACGCCCCCGCGCCGCAACTGCCGATGCTGCCGGCTCCTCGTCCGATGCCGACAATCGAACAGCAGCGGCAGACCATCGCTCCGGCCTCCTACTGGACGCCGTACTACTGGCCCGGCAACTGAGCGTCTCTGATGTGGAGTAAACCCTTCTTGCCGCTTGCGGCTTAGCGGAATGTAGACCGCTAAGCCGCAAGCGGCAAGAAGGGGTTACGCCGTTAGTCAGGTCAGCCCGCT
>JBBRIK010000770.1:0-3966 GCA_038221045.1 Gemmatales bacterium | reverse complement strand
CACCGCTGCTCACGATGTGGATCGTGATGGCCCTGATCATCGTGCTGGCCTTCGTGGCGACGCGCGGCCTGAAGCTGGTCCCGCGCGGTGTCCAGAACGCCGTGGAACTGGTCTACGAGTTGCTCTCCAACTTCGCCATCTCGCTCGGCGGCCCGGCCGCGAAGCGCTACGTGCCTCTGTTCGCGGGAGTCTTCCTCTTCGTCCTGTTCTCGAACTGGAGTGGGCTGCTGCCCTTCGTCGGCAAGCTGGAGTTCCTGCGCGCGCCCACGAGCGACGTGAACGTGACGCTGGGGCTCGCGCTCGTGAGCTTCTTCATCTTCCAGGCCGAGGGGTTCAGGCGGCTGGGCTTCCGGGGATACCTGGGCAAGTTCTTCAGTCTCAAGGGCTTCAAGGAGGGGCCGGCTGCCGGCCTGATCGGCCTCTACGTCGGCTTCATCGAGTTCATGCTCGAGTTCATCAAGCCCGTGACGCTGGCAATGCGCCTCTTCGGCAACATCTTCGGCGGCGAGCTCGCGATCGGGGTCATCACGGCGCTCACCATCGCGGTCGTGCCTGTCGCCCTGCTCGGCCTCGAAGTGCTCCTCAACTTTGTGCAGGCGTTGATCTTCAGCGTTCTGACACTGATGTACACCCTCATCGCCATCGAGAGCCACGAGGAGGAAGAGCACGCCGCTCCAGCCTTCGCCGCGGATCCCGAGGGCAACATTGGTCCGCCGCTCTCCGGCATGTCGCCGGCGGCGCACCACTGATTCCGTGATCAACCGTCAGACGGCCCAAACCCAGCATTGATCCGGGTACCCGCCCGGACATCAGGAGGAGAACCAGCACATGGAGCACATCGGCGCCGGCCTTGCCGCCCTCGGGGTGATCGGCCCAGGCATTGGCATCGGCATCCTCACCGGCCTCTCGACTGCCGCGATCGGGCGCAATCCTGAGGCGACTGCCTCGATCCGCGCCACGTTCATCCTCGGTGCGGCGTTCGCCGAAGGCCTCGGCGTGCTGGCGATCGTCGTCGGCATCCTGGCCATCGTCCTCAAGTAACGCTCCTCGGATCATTCGTCGTGGACGTGCTTGCTGTTGCCGGCGGTGTTGCCGGCGGTGCTGCCGGAGCAGCGCATGCCTTCCTGACTGCCGAAGGGAGCGGCGGCGGCGGTCTCCAGATCAACCTGTTCTGGATCATCGTCGCGGCGCTGAACTTCGCCCTCCTGCTGGTCATTCTCTACGTCCTCGCGTTCAAGCCGATCGCGAAGATGCTGGACGATCGGCGGAACCGGATCGAAACCGGCCTGCGCGATGCCGAGCAGGCCCGAAAGGATCGGGAGCAGGCACAGGCGGAGCACGTAATCGTCCTCGCGGAGGCCCGTCGCGAGGCGAACGACATTCTCAACCGGGCCCAGAAGATCGCCCAGGAATCGCGCGAGGCGGACATTGCCGCGACGCGCGAAGAGCTGGAGCGGCTCCGCCAGCGGGCCGCCGACGATATCGGGGCCGAGAAGCAGCGCGCGATGGCGGACCTGCGAGCTGAGGTCGCCAATCTCGCGCTCGAAGCCGCAGCCAAGGTCGTCGGCGAGTCCATGGACGACGCCCGCCAGCGCCGGCTCGTGGAGGAGTTCCTGCGCGAATCTGCGACCCCGGGACGGTCGAACAGTTGACGAACAGGGTGTGCCGCTGATGGCGCGCGGGGGCAGCGCAGCCAGGCGCTACGCGGAGGCCGTATTCCAGCTCGCCGAGCGTGACAATACGCTCGATCGCTGGCGCGATGACCTGCGCTTCGGGGCCGACGTCACGGCCGATGAGCGCGTTGCCCGGATCGTGAACAGCCCCATGCGGCCGCTTGCCGAGCGTGAGCGGCTGATCGACGAGCTGCTCGGCGGCCGGCTCTCCAAACCGGCCTTCAACCTGGTACGGCTGCTCGTCCAGCGGAAGAACCTGGGTCTGCTGGGCCCCATCGCCTCCGAGTTCCAACGGCTTCTCAACGAGAAGCGCGGCATCGTCTCCGCCGTCGTGACCAGTGCCCTGCCACTCACGAACGACGAGGACCAGGCGATCCGCGCCCGCGTCGCGGCACTGACAGGTACCACCGTCGACGTGCAGACGGCCGTCGACCCGGCCCTCATCGGCGGTCTGACCGTGAAGATCGGCGACCGCCTCATCGATGCAAGTGTGCGGGGCCGCCTCGAGCGGCTCCGGGAGCAGCTTCTGGCGGGAGCGCGCGTCGGCGGCTGATCGCCGTCACGAGCGCCCGCACCGATCGGAGAACGCATGGCCATCCGTTCAGACGAAATCGTCAGCATCATCAAGTCCGCGATCGACCAGTTCGACGAGACGACCGAGACGCGCAGCGTCGGGACCGTCGTCGAGGTCGGCGACGGCATCGCGCAGGTCTATGGCCTGTCGGACGCGTTGTCCCAGGAGATGCTCGAGTTCCCCGGCGGCGTGATGGGCATGGCGCTGAACCTGGAAGAGGAGACGGTCGGTGCGGTCATCCTCGGCGATGCCACGCACATCAAGGAGGGCGACACCGTCAAGACGACGGGTCGCGTCGTCCAGGTGCCCGTCGGTCAGGCGCTCCTTGGCCGCGTCGTCGATCCCCTGGGTCGGCCGCTGGACGACAAGGGGCCCATCGCGACGACGAAGACCCGGCCGGTGGAGCGCATCGCGCCCGGCGTCATCGTCCGCCAGTCGGTCGACACGCCGGTCCAGACCGGCATCAAGGCGATCGATGCGCTGATCCCGATCGGGCGCGGCCAGCGCGAGCTGATCATCGGCGACCGCCAGACCGGCAAGACGGCCATCGCGATCGACACGATCATCAACCAGAAGGGGCAGGGCCTCGTCTGCATCTACGTCGCGATCGGCCAGAAGCTCTCCACGGTCGCCCAGACCGTCGCGACGCTCGAGAAGTACGGCGCCATGGAATACACGATCGTCGTGGTCGCCGGCGCGGAGGATCCGGCCCCCCTCCAGTACCTCGCCCCGTACTCTGGCACCTCGATGGGCGAGGAGGTCATGGAGGTCGGCGTTCAGCTGGACGGCAGGACCGTCAAGGACGCGCTGTGCGTCTACGACGACCTCAGCAAGCACGCCTGGGCGTATCGCGAGGTCTCGCTGCTCCTTCGGCGCCCCCCGGGCCGCGAGGCGTACCCCGGTGACGTCTTCTACCTGCACTCCCGTCTGCTGGAGCGCGCCGCGCGCGTGACGGCGGAGCACGGTGGCGGATCGGTGACGGCCCTGCCGATCATCGAGACGCAGGCCGGCGACGTGTCCGCGTACATCCCGACGAACGTCATCTCGATCACGGACGGCCAGATCTTCCTGGAGCTGGACCTCTTCAACCAGGGCATCCGCCCGGCCACCAACCCCGGCATCTCGGTGTCGCGCGTCGGTGGTAAGGCGCAGACCCGGGCCATGAAGAAGGTGGCCGGTACGCTGCGTATCGACCTCTCCCAGTACCGCGAGCTGCAGGCGTTCGCCCAGTTCGGTACGGAAGACCTGGACCCGGCGACTCGCCGCCAGCTGACTCGAGGCGCGCGTCTGACTGAGCTGCTGAAGCAGCCGCAGTTCCAGCCGCTGTCGCTGGGCCAGCAGGTCACGATCCTGTACGCCGGCGTCAATGGTCTACTGGACGACGTGCCCGTGGAGAAGGTCCTCGACTTCGAGAAGGCGTTCCACGCCTATATGTCGGCCGGGAACCAGGACCTGGTGAACCGCATCACCACCTCCGGCGACCTGTCCGCAGAAGACGAGACTGCCATCCGGCAGGCCGTCACCGACTTCAAGGGTTCCGTCGCCTACTAGCACCTGCCGATGGGCGTCCTCCGGGACGCCCGAGGCAACTGGACGGCAACTGAACGACGGTTAGAGGAAGAGACACGACATGGCGGGCGGCGGCCAGGTACGAGCCATCCGCGACCGCATCCGGTCGGTCGGGAGCACAGCGAAGGTCACGCGGGCGATGGAGCTCGT
>JBBRIK010000769.1:0-3968 GCA_038221045.1 Gemmatales bacterium | reverse complement strand
TTCGCCGCTTGCGGCTTAGCGGTCTTTCCCGCTAAGCCGCAAGCGGCGAAGACGGCTTTTGAAGCCGCTCCGCCTATTTACTGTACGGTAAGGAGAGTGTTCAAGCTCATGCGGTTTTCCTGAACGGACATGGCGGGTTCCTGGTCGATGAGTTCGTAGAAGACGTTCCGTTGGCGCGGGATGTAGCCCAACTCGCGGATGCTGTTCTTGATCTGTTCGAGCGTCAGATAGTAAACGGTGCCGGCGGAGGCGACGACGTTTTCCTCGATCATCAGACTGCCCATGTCGTTGGCGCCGAACAGCAGGCCGAGCTGGCCGATCTTCGGTCCCTGCGTCACCCACGACGACTGGATGCTGGCCACGTTGTCGAGATAGAGCCGGGCGATGGCCTGGGTGCGCAAATACTCGAAGGAGCCGGCCGGAGGCACCTCGGCGAGGGCGGTGTGGTCCGGCTGGAACGTCCAGCAGATGAAGGCCGTGAAGCCTCCCGTCTCGTCCTGCAACTGTCGCAGTCGTTCCAGATGCTCAATCCTTTCCGCCAGCGTCTCGACGTGGCCAAACATTATCGTGCAGGTCGAGCGCCCGCCGAGTTCGTGCCAGGCGCGATGCACTTCGAGCCATTCCTCGGTGAGCACCTTGTTGACGGTGATGGCCTTGCGAACCCGATCGGTGAGGATTTCGGCGCCGCCGCCGGGCAGGCTGCCCATGCCGGCGTCCTTGAGGCGTCGCAGCACCTCGCGGAGCGGCAGCTTGTTGAGCTTGTGGAAGTGCCACAGTTCCGAAGCGCTGAAGGCGTGCAGGTTGAACTTCGGATAACGGCTCTTGAGATCGCGCAGCAATTCCTCGTACCATTCCAGCTTCAAGGACGGATGATTGCCGCCCTGCAACAGCGTCTGATCGCCGCCGAGAGCGATGGTCTCCTCGATCTTCTGATAGATGACCTCGCGCGACAGGACATAGGCGTCCGCGTCGCCGGACTTGCGATAGAAGGCGCAGAAGTCGCAGACGGCGGCACAGACATTGGTGTAGTTGATGTTGCGGTCGATGTTATAGGTCCGGTACGGCTCGGGATGGAGCCGTTGGCAGACGGCGTCCGCGGCGCGGCCCAGAGCAGCGAGGTCATGGCAATCGAACAGGGCGAGGCCCTCTTCGGGAGTCAACCGTTGGCCATCGACGGCCTTTTGCAAGATGGCGTTCACATTCATGACACTCTCCCCAGCCGCTTGCGGCTTAGCGGTCTTCCATTCCAGTGAGCAGCAGCCGCGAACCTTCGTAGAGCCGGACTTCCTCGCCAGATGGAGCCAGGCCCACCTCGCACGCCAGTTCGTAATAGCGATGCAGCCCGTCGAGTTCGCGTGGGCCGAGGTCGAAGCTGATGGCCGTTTCGAGATAGCGACGACAGAAGCCCGCGTCCAGCCCCAGACGCGGCGCTTCCTCCTGAGCGATCCGTCCGACGTGACGCCGGCCGCGCCGCAGCGACTCGTGAAACGCTTCTTCGACGGGACCCAGATCGACGCCGGCGCGGACGGCCCAGAAGGCGTAGACAAAGGGCAGGCCGGTCCAGTCGAACCACTCGCGGCCAAGGTCGAAGGCGAACTCGTAACCTGGCAGACACGCCCGCATGGCCCGATCGCCAATGAGCAGCACGGCATCCGTACCAAGGGACTCCGGGCTGGCGTCCATCGGCAGAGGTTGTACCTCCGGCGCGACGCCATGACGTTTGCGCAGGAGGATTTGCGTCAAGGCAGCGCTGGTGCGCGAGCCGGCATCGAGGGCGACGTGGCGAATGTTCGCCCACGGTTTGCGGCTGAAGAGCGTGACGCTCAGCACCGGACCGCGCGAGCCGATGCACAGACCAGGGACGATGGAGTAGGAGTCGGCGCGAAAGTACTCGATGGCGGGTATGAGGCCGACGTCGAGCTTCCCCTCGGCCAGCAGGTCGGCGAGACGGCTGGGTACATCGAGGATGAGTTGGGCCTGGGGTGCCAGTTCGGGCAACTCGTGGATGAGTGGCTTCGTGTTGAGGTAATTGACCGCGCCGATACGGATCGAGGGATGCATGGGAATCGTTCCTCGCTTTCTTCATCCTCTCAACCGATGGAAGGCGCTTATTGTAACAAATCGGCCGCTTGGGGCTTGGCGTGCTTCTACAAAGACGCAAGGGACAAGGTCAGCCCCGCGCCAGACGATTGAGGATGTCCAGCCCGCGATCGAGCGTCTCATCGCTCGCCGCATAGCTCAATCGGAAGTGCGTGTCACGTCCGCTGAACACGTTGCCGGGAATGAGAAGCAGCTCGTTACGGATGCACTCGCCGACGAACTCCGTGCTGCTGCCCCAGGGCGCTCGCGGGAACAGATAGAACGCACCCTCCGACTTGACCAACTCGAAGCGATCCTTCAGCCCCTCGTAGACGCGATCGCGCTTGCGCTGATAGTCCGCGACGATGCTCGACATATCGACGTCCCAGGCGGCCACTCCCGCATACTGCACGATGCTTGGCGGACAGACGTAACTGAACTGCTGCAACTTGCTCATCTCCTCGATGAGCCGTCGCGGTCCGTGAGCGAAGCCGAGCCGCCAGCCGGTCATGCCGTGCGACTTGCTGAAGCCGTCGAGGACGAGGACGTCCTCGTTGAACTCCGCGGGACTGACGAACGGCACCTCGTAACAGAACGCGCGATAGATCTCGTCGCTGACGAGCAGGATGCCGCGTTCCCTGGCGAGCAGGGCCAGATCGCGCAGCCGTTCGCGGCTATACACACGGCCAGTCGGATTGGCGGGGCTGTTGACGAGAATGGCCTTCGTTCGCGGCGTCAGAGCGATGCGTACCCGATCGACGTCGATATCGAAATCGGGATAGGTGTCGCACAGGACCGTCGTTCCCCCGGCCAGAGTCACCAGGCCAGTGTAGGCGACAAAATAGGGATCGAAGACGATCACCTCGTCGCCGGGATTGACGGTGCAGCACAGGGCGAGCAGCAGTCCGCCGCTGGTGCCACTGGTCAGGAACACCTCGCGATCCGCATGAGGCAGAAGCTTGCGGACGTCCGTGGCGATCTTCGCGCGCAGTTCGATAATGCCCTGCGTGACGGTGTAGCCATTGCGACCGGCGTCGATGGCCTCATGGGCGGCTTGCTTGACCGTGGGCGGCACGTCGAAGTCGGGCTGGCCGATGCTGAGGTTGACCGGGTTCGTGAGACTGCGGGCCAACTCGAACACCTTGCGGATGCCGGACGCCTCAATGTGGCGCATGCGGTCCGCGATCCAGTGTTCGACAGGTGAGGATGACATCGGCGCCTCCTCGTCTGGCCGCAAAGGGCGAGACGGCGTGGTGCAAATAGTCATCCTATCTGGCGCGGCCAGCACCGTCCCCCGGCTGGCATTGTGCGGCAAGAGCAGGTACAAGGGATTGGCCCGCATCCGCGATTGGGAGAATCCCCCATGACTGCGAAGCCCTTCGACCCGACGCTCAAAACGCTGGTCGAAACCGAGCCGGAGGCCTGGCCGCTCCTCTTCGGCAAGCCCACCGGACCCACCGAGGTGATTGACGCCGACATCGCGACGGTCACCGGGGCGGCCGACAAGGTGCTTCGTGTGACGGCGAACCCGGCTTATCTGCTCCATCTGGAGTTCGTCTCCGGACACGATGCCGCAACGCTGCCACGCAAAATTCATGTGCGGAACGGGTTGCTCGAGGATCGCCATGAGATGCGCGTCCGCAGCGGCGTGGTGCTGTTGCGTCCCCAGGCCGATTCTCCCCAACTGACTGGCGTCTACGAGCAGGGTTTCCCAGGCGAAGAGGTGTATCTGACGTTCCGCTATCAGGTGCTGCGCGTCTGGCAACTTCCGCCCGAACCGCTCCTGAGCGGAGGTCTCTCCTTGCTGCCTCTGGCTCCGATTAGCGCCGTGACAGAAGCTGACTTACCGGGCATAATACAACGGATGGAGAAGCGCCTGAGCGGCCGGC
>JBBRIK010000768.1:0-3969 GCA_038221045.1 Gemmatales bacterium | reverse complement strand
CACTCAGCAGCTTGCGCCAGCCCTCCGGGAGGCTTACCTGGTCCTCGTAGTCGGGGTTAGGGTCGGCGCACAGCGCGTAGTAGCAGAGCCTGCCAAAGCCGTACACGTCGGAATACGGCCCCACGAGAACGCCTGGCATCTCGCCCATCTGCTCTGGTGCAGCATAGTGGAGCGTGCCCGCGATGCCCTTGCCCGTCGTGGTTTGCGCTCGAAGACCTTCTGTGCTTTCCCCACCTGTCAGACTGCCAGGGCGCATCGCCAGGCCGAAATCAATCAACTTCACGCGCCACCCCGTGCCGTCACGCCGGACAAGCACGTTCGCCGGTTTGATGTCACGATGAAAGATCTCTCGGGAATGACTTGCCTGTAGGGCTTCGGCCACCGAGACGGCCACTGCCATGAGGTCTTGAGGCGATAGTGTCCCGTGATCGGCGACGTACCTCTCGAGGTTGGCGCCCTCGAAGTAGTCCATCGCCAGGTAGGGACGCAATTTCCTACCGGCATCGGCGTAGCCACAATCGGATAAGTGGATGATGTTGGGGTGGTCAAGTCGCCTCAGTGCCTGCGCCTCCGCGAAAACTCGATCGACATTGCAGTCCAGCTCTTCGCTCTGCAAGGTTTTGACAACTACATTGTCTTTCATAAATTTATGGTGGCAGAGAAACGCCACGCCAAACCCGCCAGCCCCCAGAATGCGTTTGGGTTCGTAGTGTTCCGGGAAAGGTGTGAATCGCACCGGGTCAATGGCAATCGCCTGTTGCAGAGCGGATAGAGCTTCCGCCCACTGCTGCCGTTCGAGTGCTGCCTGATAGGCGTTGTGATGAGCCTCGGCTTTCGCCTTGGGGTCTTCCGTCAAGGAGGCCACGACCTGAAAGTCACGCTGGGCAGCCTCAAGGTCGCCCGTCGCCAACTCCAGCTTGCCGACCTTGTTGAGCAACGCGGGCAGTTCCTGCCGCTTCGCTTCGGGTAAAGCACGGTACTGAGCAATCAGTTGCTGGACGTATTGGCGTTCCCCGTCACTTTGGATCGAAAGGCTATCGCTTCGCCGCACCGGCCTGGTTTGTAGTTGCGACTGAGCATCGAGCAGCCGCTGCATGCCCTCCTCGATTATCTTAACCCGAGCGAGCGTTTCACTTCCCGTTTCGATGATGTTGTCTAGCTTCCCCGTAACTTCATCCAGGATTTTCTCAAGGCGGTTGCCCTGCCGTGCCAAGGCGTCGGTTAGCCCTGCGAACCCCTTGTCCTGGGACTCTTGCAGTGCCTCCAGTTTGGCGAAGGCCAGGCCCTGGAACAACTCTCGATCCGCCTCGACCTCCCTGCGGAAATAGTAGCGGACGGCCACTGCCAGGAGGGAGGGACTCCGTCCGGAACTCGTCCGGGCAACCAGAATCTGACACAACTTCGGACAGCTTTCCTTCAGATTGTTGGCGGCCGACTGGATGGCCTTCCACTCGGCATCGATCAGGGCTTGCGGGTCAGCGAAGCGAGCGAAGGCCCCGGCCTCCTGGGCCAACTCGCCAAAGGCGAGCGGTCCTCCCGTCAGCAAAACTCCGGAACGAGCCTGCCGCAATTCCTTCAAGGCTTGCTGGAAGATCGGTTTGTGATCGCCGCTCGTCTTCGTCAGGGGGGACGCGGCCAAGAACGCCTGAATCTGCTCGCTCAGTGCCTGGTCTTCAGTCCGCGTCAGGGCTGCCTTGCATTTATCCCAGAGAGTTGTGCCGCCCAAGGCGATCTCGAATGCCTTCCAGGCTCGCTCATTGGCGGTACGAAGGGCAATCGTCAGCTTCTCGCTGTGATCGGTGAATCGGTTGGTAAGAAAATCGACAACCTTGTCTCCACCGCTCATCCCGACAAAACTACACGCTCCGTTGACGAGTTGACGGAGTGCCACGACGGAGAGGTTCTGGAAAACGCCCACGGGCATGTACTCCTCAGACGGAACGGCCTCGGACAAGCGTTCGACCGCATTGACAGTTCAGTCTGAGTGTAGAGCGGTGGAGGTCAGATACGCAAGACAAAAGGCGGCTGTCGCTCCCTCAGTTCCACCGCCTCGCTGCACGTTCTACCCTGTAAAGACGCAAGCAGCAGCCTATCGCTCTGTCTTCGTGAATTCCTTGAGCCAGCGGTCGTCCCAGAGCGAGGGGAAACTGTTCTTCTTGTAGGGATGCCGCGCACACGCCTCCTCGTTCAACTCGATGCCCAGCCCGGGGCCTTCGGGAAGGAGGAACTCGCCCTGACGAACGCGGTCCCAGCCGTGGACCAACTCGGAACGCCACGGCACGTCGTACTCCGAGAAGTTCTCCTGCACCAGAACATTCGGCGTCGCCCAGCCGAAATGAATGGCCGCACACAGCGCGACCGGCCCCACCGAACAGTGCGGGGCCACGGCGACGTCCTGAACCTGAGCGAGGGCGGCGATCTTCTTGCCGAGCCAGAGTCCGCCGCAATGGGCCAGGTCCATCTGCACCACGTCACAAGCCCATAGCGAGATAAGCCGTTGAAACTCCTCCAGCGTGTAGAGACGTTCGCCCGCCGCGATGGGGAAGGGCAGACTCTCCTTCACCTCGCGCAGCAGTTCGAGGCTGAGCGGCGCGACCGGCTCCTCATACCATGCGGGCCGATACCGCGCCAGCCGCCGGCCCATCTCGATGGCGCAGCGCGCCGAGAGCCGGCCATGCACTTCGATCATCAGCGCGATGTCGTCGCCGGTCGCCTCGCGCACCGCCGCGACGATGCGCTCCGCCTCGGCCATCTGCTCGCCGGTCATCTCCTTCCAGGCCGTGCCGAACGGATCGAATTTCATGCCGCGATAGCCGCGCGCGACGACCTCGCGAGCCTTCGCCGCGTAATCCTCAGGCGTCTTCGCGCCACCGTACCAGCCATTGGCGTAAGAGGGCAGCGTCTCGCGCGCCCGACCGCCGAGCAGGCGATAGACGGGCTGGCCGCATGCCTTGCCGATTAGGTCCCAGAAGGCGATCTCGACGCCGCTGATGGCGGTCAACACCGTCGCGCCGCCCTGGTACTGATCGCGGATGAGGTTGCCGATGACGCGCTCGACGTCGAAGGGATCGCTACCCAGGATGCGATCCTCGACCCACTCGTGAAGGAGCGTCTGGACCGTCTTTTCCTGCCATTCGAGGGACGCTTCGCCAAGGCCGGTCAGGCCGGTGTCGGTGGTGAGACGGACGAAGAGGTAGTTGCGCAGTCCGGCGTTGGTCAGAAAGGTTTCCAGCCTGATGACCTTCATCGCGCCACGCTCCCTGTTGTAGGGGAAGGGATGGTTCGTCAGGCCGCGCTGACCAGAAGGGCCTGTTCTCTGGCCTGGATGAAGATGTAGTTCCAGGCGGCGAACAGGGCTGGCAGGTCGGACAGGATGAACATGCCCGGTTCCTGAGTGAACTTCTTTCCTTCCAGTTTGCCGAACTGCCAGACGCGGCCGGTGGAGACACAGCCATGAATGATCCGGCACGGAGAACCATTCATACGCTGAGCGGCGAGCATGGCCGCCAGGCACTGACCCCAGCCCGCCTCGAAGTCGTCCTTCTTGGCCTCGATGATCAGAACGTAAGGCTGATCGGCGACAAAACCAAGCGGCGACCGGCGCGAGAGATAATAGTCCGGCGTGCCGGCGAGCGGTTCCTCATTGCCGAGCGGAACATGGCTCCACAGAAGCAGAGTGTCCCGATAGGGCTTCCAGACCGCTCGAAGGACAGGCGCGATGAGATTCTCGCACAGGGCGGCCTCGGACATGAGCAGATTGAGATGCTGCTGGGCGAACTCCAGTTCTTCTCGTACCCTTTCATCGACCGACAGGGGAATGGGCTGGACGAAGGAGGCAACCTGGACGCTCACTTCATAAGCCAGCGCGACTTCTTGCAGACTCTTGAAATTGCCAAAGGCCATGAGCGATTCCTCCACCCGGATACGCGAGCTTTTCAGGAATGAGCGTGGTTCTCCTCTGGTTCTAGC
>JBBRIK010000767.1:0-3973 GCA_038221045.1 Gemmatales bacterium | reverse complement strand
GCGCCGCCACATCACCCTTGCCACTCAATTCGTCCCCGAACTGTTGGAGGAGGACCCAACGCAAAGGGCGAAGGCCGTCTCGCTGGGTGTAGAAGCCTCGGCCATGTTGCGGGATGCGTTTCATTACTACATCCGCAAGCTGATCAACCTGTTCGCGCTCGTGAAAGAGCAGCACCCAGAGCGGTATGCCGGCGTCGAGTTCACCACGCGACAGATGGTCGGGATTGGCATGGCGGGGATAACCGGAGTCGCAGAGATTCTCAGGCACGCGGGACTGCATCACGATGGATAGCAAGAATCGTTTTCACACGCCTGAAACCTGGCTCTGGGTGCGGGCCGAGCATCTCGCCCTGATCGGCGTGCTGGTCGTGCTGCTGTTTCTGCACCGCGACGAAGTGTCCTGGCCGCGGTTCGTTGCCGCGTTCGTGCTGATCGATCTGATTGGCTACATCCCCGGCGCGGTTGCCTATCGTCGAACCCGAGGCGGGCGGATCGCTCCGCTCTACCACCACCTCTACAACCTGACGCACAGTTACCTCATGGCCGGCCTAGCCGTCGGCCTCTGGGCGTGGACTCTTGGAGGCTTTGAATGGGCCATGCTGGCGGCACCGATCCACCTGTCGGGAGATCGCGGCCTCTTCGGCAACACCTACAAGCCGGCGGAGCTGCCGTTCGAGCCGGAGTTGGTCAAAGGTCCCGCTGTTGTCCCTCTCGGAGAGCCAGCGCCATGAGCATCGTACAAGAACCGATCCGAGTACGCCTCGGCTTCGATCCGCGGGCGGTGATCGATCATCCCTCCGGGTTCCTCGCTCTTTCCCCGCGCAATCGCCGGTTCACGGTCGCGGGGCTGCCGGGTTTCCTGGCGTATCGCGAGAAGGGCATGCACTTCATCGCGCTCGGGGGAGTCCATGCGCCGGCCTCTATTCGTCCTGCTCTGCTCGATGCCTTTGTGGCTCTGGCGCGGCGCAGGTCCCGGAGAGTGATTGCAGTACAGGTGCGGTCCGATCAGGTGGAGTTGTTCCGTTCGCGCGGCTTCACGGTCAATCGACTCGGCTCGACCTACGGCGTTCGCCTGCCCGGCTTCTCCTATGCCGGGACGCGCCGCATCAAGGTCCGGCAGAAGGTAAAACAGGCGCGAACCGCCGGCCTGCGCGTCCTCGAAGTGGGCCGTGAACTGCCGGCGGACGAGACGACATTCGCTCAATTGGCAACAATCAGCAACGCCTGGCTGGGGGCGAAGAGAAAGAAGGAACTCGATTTCATGATCGGCGAGGTCGGCGGGCCGGGCGATCCGGATCGCCGGATCTTCCTGGTGAGTGATGCGAAGGACACGGCGCAGGGTTTCATCACCTATGTGCCGGTATGGGGTGAGCGTCCTGGTTATCTGCACGATCTGACCCGGCGTCTGCCGTCCGCGCCGGTCGGGGCAATGGAGCTGTGCAATGCTGCGGCGATGGAGCGGCTCGCCTCCGAAGGCTCCGAGTATCTGCACTTCGGATTCACGCCCTTCGCTGTGGACGGAGACGAGAATCCTGGAGGGAGCCGAGTGTTGGCGTGGCTGTTGCGGGTGCTGTGGCGCTATGGCGGCGCCATCTATCCGGCGCGGAGTCAGGTGGCGTACAAGCTCAAGTGGGCGCCGGATTACGCCGAGGCCGAGTATGTCGCCGCCCGGCCGCTGTCGCTCCGCGCCATTATTGATCTGCTGCTGCTGACACGGTCGATTTGAGTTGCTCCGCTTTCCCCTCTCAGAGAGAAGAGAGCGGGAAACGACAAGCAAGACAGAAGCAAAGGAACTCGATGCCTGCGACCAGGCGCGTTCGCGTTATCGTCAATCCCAGCGCTCGCGCGGGCCGCGCTCGCAAGGCCCTGCGCCGGACGGGACCAATCGCGGGCTTGCGGCTGGAGTATGCGGAAAGCCGCTCGGGAGAACACCTGCGCGACCTGGTGCGCTCCGCTCAGGAAGAGGCCCTCGACGCTATCGCGGTCGCCGGCGGAGACGGCACCGTCGCTCTGGCTCTGAGCGGACTCGAAGGACCGAACCGCGTTCCCCTGGGTATCATCCCGGCCGGCTCAGGCAACGACTTCGCGCGCGACCTCGGCATCCCGAAGGCTCTTCCCGAGGCGCTGAACGTCCTGGCGAACGGCCAGTCGCGATGGGTCGATGTGGCGCGGGTGACTCCTGGGAAAACTCGCTTCTGCTGTGTCGCTTCCGTCGGTCTCGATGAGGTGGCGCTGCGGATCATTCATGCGTCATGGCTGCCGCGCTCGAAGGCCCTCAACGTCTGGGCGGCTCTTCGCGCGCTGTGCGTCTATCGGCCGCGGCGCGTGCGTGTCACCTGGCGCGACGGCGAATTCGAGGGGCCGATGATGTTCGTCGCCGTGACCAACACGCGCAGCTATGGCGGAGGCTTTCTCATCAGTCCGTCGGCGCGTGTCGATGACGGACTTCTCGATCTGTGCATCGTCCGCCGCACCAGCCGCGCTCGCCTTCTGTGGCATTTTCCGCGCATCCTCAAGGGGACGCACGGCACACTGCCCGAGGTCGTGCAGGCGGCGAGTCCGTGGGTGCGCATTGCGGGGATGGACGGCGAATTGCCTGTGGCGCTCGATGGAGAACTGCCGCGATTGACGACGCCGGTGGAGCTGCGCTGCGAGCCAGGCGTACTCCAAATGTTGACGCCGATCATGACAAGGAATCCCGGATGAATGACGAGTTCGACGTTGTGATCGTGGGAGCGGGAGTCGGCGGCGCGGCCTTCGCGCTCGCCCTGTCCCATGCTCACCCGCTGCGCGTCCTGCTCGTCGAACGACATTCCGGGCCGGGCAAGATCAATCGCGGCGACAGTTTGCTGCCCGCCATCACCGCCTATCTCGATGCCTGGCAAGCGCTGGATCGCATCCGCGCCGCGGGAGCGCGGGCGCTGCACCGAATGCAGGTCTTCCATCACCGCGCCGGCCTGCTGATGGAGACAATGCTCAGCGACCTGGGACTGCGTCATCCCTACCTCGTCCTGCCGCATCCGGACATCGAGCGCGTGTTGACGGAAGCCGCCTGCGCCACCGGCCGCGTCGAGGTGCGCTATAACTGCCGGGCCACGCGCCTGCTCGAAGAGGCGGGGCGAGTGTCGGGCGTCATGCTGGAGGACGACAAGGAACCGGAGCGCGCGGTACGCGCCCGCCTCGTCGTCGGCGCGGATGGCGGGACGTCGATGGTGCGGACGGCGCTCGGGATTCCGCTGCCCCGCCGGCCTTACGATCACAGTTATTTCGGCATTGAGGTTGCCCGCCCCGCCGATTACGAGGACGCCATGCGGATCGAGCTGCATCCGGCGGGCGGCATCCTGGTCGTGCCGCATCCGAGCGGCGAACGCATCGGCCTGGGCGTACTAGTGCGCGGACGCGAGGAAGAACTGTTCCGCTCCGCGCCGGTCGAGGAGAAGATGGACGCGATCCGCAAGCGATCCCGGCTCTTCGCTGGCTGCCAGCCCTTTCCGCGTGGCGCTCACCTTTACAAGCTGTCTCGGGCTCACGCTCCGCGCTATGCCGTTCGCGGGGCTGCGCTGCTGGGCGACGCGATCCATGTGACCAATCCGACGGCCGGGCAGGGGATGACGATGGCCGTCGAGGATGGCGCGTCGCTGGCCCGTCACGCCGGCCCTGTGTTGAGCGCCGGCCTGAGTGGGACGGAGTTGGACCGAGCGCTGCGGGCTTACGAGCGCGAGCGCAAGCCGGCGAACGCGGCGATGATCCGCTGGTCGCACTGGATGGCCGGCTTCTACGCGATGGATGGGACCCTGGGCGACTGGATGCGGCGTCAGGTGTTCGCGCTCGGAGGCACCGCGTTCGGCCAGGTGATCCAGCGACGTATCTGGGCGCGCGTCGGAGCGCGGCAGTAGTTCTCCTGTTCGGACCCGGCGAGCGGGGCCAGTAATGGCCCCGGTTTGACGAACTACCGGGGCCATTACTGGCCCCG
>JBBRIK010000766.1:0-3977 GCA_038221045.1 Gemmatales bacterium | reverse complement strand
CCGGCGTGGCACCGCGCCCACCCCCCCTCTGCCCCGCCACCCCACCCCACCCCACGCCGAGCGACGAAGAAGCCGTTCCCACGCAGAGCGTGGGAACGAGGAACGAGGAACTAGTGATTCAGAATGAACTCGCGCGTGTTGATGAGCGCCCACACGACATCGACGAAGCCTGCCTGGCGCATCGGCTTGCTCTCAACGTGATCCAGCAGACGCTTGCGCTCTTTCTCCGTCGGCAGACGTGACAGCGTCGCCAGCATCAATTCCTCGATCAACACTTCATCGCTTTTCTTCGACGCCAGCAACTCTTTGAGCCTGCCATCGGTGATCTTCTTCAGCAGTCCCGCGTCGGTCATCAGATACAACGTCTGCGGCAGGGCCGGCTCGGCGGGACGTTCGCAGTCGCACGTCGCTGTTCGCGTCGGACGTCCGAACAGGCGGAAGACATTGGCCAGGTTCTGATTCTGTTGCAGCTTGTTCGTCGCGATCTCGACGGCCCGGATGCCCGGCTGCACTTCCGGGCCGAAGTTCTCCGTCACTCCCAGGGCGCTGTTCAGCACATCGACCACCGCCTCGGCCATCATCCGCCGTGGATACGAGCGCGCGTAGTTGCCGCGATCGTGCCGGTTCGTCTCGTTCGGCGTCGCCGACAACTGATAGGTCCGCGCCGACAGGATCAGTTTTTCCAGATGGCGAATGTCGTATTGATGCTCGACGAACTCCTTTGCCAGAGCGTCGAGCAGTTTCTCGTTCGATGGCGGATTGGCCATCGAGAAGTTATCGACCGGATCGACGATGCCCCGGCCGAAGTAGTGCGCCCAGACGCGATTGACGAAACTGCGCGCGAACTGCGGATTCTCGGCCGAGCGCATCCAGGCAAACAGTTCTGTGCGCGGGTCTTTCTCGTCCTTGATCTCCGGACCGCCCAGAGCTTTGGGAGTCCGCTGAGGCTGAACGGGTTTGTTCGGGTTGCGCTGCGGCGTCGAGGGGACGCCGATGGTCACCTCGCGGAACTGCGTGCTGGACACGCGAAACCTCGTTTGCAGGTCCTGCCGTTTCTTCGCGAGTTCGCGGTCAATGGCCGACGTCGCAGCGCGCTTCTTACTCTCCATCTCCTGTTGCACCGCCGTCAGGTGACGGCGGCGTATCGAGGCGCTGTCGCGGTCGAGTTTCTCCAGCGCGGCCTTGCGCTTCTCCGGCGGATCGTTCGCGATCTTCGTCTCGATTGCCGTTTTCTTCACAGCGATCTCCGCGTCCGCTTTCTCCTCGGCAGTCTTGCGTTTGTCGGCGAAGTCCTTCTCGATCTGCTCCTCGATCGGCTTCTTCTTTGGAGCAAACTCTTTCTCCAGGGCGGCGAGCGCCTCGGCCTGCATTTTCCGCAGTTCGGCTTGCTGCTGGGCGACCATCTTTTGCGCGTCAGCCGAGGTGGTCAGACGCACCCGAGCGAAGATGGCGGCGTAGCTGTGGTAGTCGTCCTGCGTCCAGCGATCGAAGGGATGCTTGTGACACTGGGCGCATTCGAGACGGATGCCAAGGAAGGCTGCCGCCGTGTGTTCGCCCATCTGCTCGACTGGGAATCGCTGTCGCTTCCAGAACAGATCGAGGCTCGGGCGCTGGGCGTAATCCGTGTCCCAGCCGACCGCTGCCTGCTGCTCGATCGCCAGCGTCTGCTTGACCCACTCCTCCAGTTCCAGCCCCTCGCGGCTCGTCGCCGTCAGCACGCCCTTGACGATCTCGTCATACGGCACGTTGTCCGCGATGCGTTTGCGGAACCAGTCGTGCCACATCTTGCTCTTCTTCGTCCGGTTCGGCGATTGCTCCATGACGTCAACGTTATTGCCTGTAATGTCCGAGAACTTCGTCGCCCAGAGTGCGGCGTGGAGCGGATGCTTGAGCAACTCGTCGATCTTCTTGCTTCGCTTTTGCGGACCGGGATCGTTGAAGAACTTCCGCACTTCTTCCGGCGGCGGTAGGCTTCCCATCGTATCGATGCTGATACGCCTCAGGAATTCGGCATCGCTTGACAGCTCGGACGGCACGATGTTGAGCTTGCGCAGTTTGGCGAACACCTGGCGATCGACGAGGTTGACCTCGGCTACTTTCGGATAGACGAAGCCGACCGGCATCGGCACCTTGACGAGGACGCGGCCCGTCTGGACATTGCCGCGATAGGAGATGACGACAGCGGTATCGCCCGGACGCAGGCCGTGCATTGTTGAGGAGGCAACGGGTTCGGCGACGTAATCGTCGCTCACCTGGAAGCCGCAAAAGCCGGTCACGTCCTCCCGGCTGCCGTCGGCGAACTCGGCGACGACCTTGAAGCGCCCACGCTCGCCCGGTTTGGCGAACAACAGTTCGCTCGGAGTCACTTCGAGGCGCTTGACGGCTCCCGTGCCGGGCGTCCGGCGCGCTCCGCCGGCGATCCACTCGCGCAGGACGTTGTACGGCCAGGACTCTTTGTCGATGCGTTTGCCGCCGCCGTGCGGAACCTGACCGGTCGCCTTGAGCAGCAGGAGACTGGCGTCGGGATTGGCGATGCTGATGCGCCGGCCGAGGCTCTCGCGCGTGAAGGCGAGCAGGTCCTTCTCCGGCGAGTGGCCGAACAGGCTCAGATAGAGTCCGCCCTTGCCCTGGAACGAGCCGTGACAGGCGCCGGCATTGCAGCCGAGTTTGCCGAACAGGCCCTGAACGTGACGCTCAAAATCGACGTTGTCGATGCGTCCGCCGTCGGGCAAGACGACCGGCCCGGCAACGGAGACAGTCGCGATCAAGGACAGGAGCAGGACTGCGGCAAGACGAGGGGCGGGTTGCATGGGCCATCCTCCTGAAGACCGGTGAGGCCGCTTGCGACAATAGCGCCCATCATCCTCCTGAGGGTCTCATGCTGTCAAGTCTTCAACGACTTTTTTAGGTGACTGCCGGCGAGCCACCTCCGGAGGCTGCGCCGGCGATGCTCTGCCGCATCCACTCGTGGAATTTTTTGGCGATACTGGTTTCGTCGATCTAGCCGCGCAAACTGAGGAAGTTGAGCAGGTTCGCGGGCGTCACTTGCGGAAAGGCCAGGCTGTGAGTCTGAACGGCGTAGCGACGGTTGGGCCGCAAGACGTTGAACGTCAGCATGTCTCCCTCGAGTCGCCACACTTCCGGGACACGCAGAGAGCGATAAATCCCCATGCGATCGAGGGAACTGTTGGTGACGTCGATCTCGATGGCGAGGTCTGGCGGCGGATCGGTGCGAAGGTCCACATCGAGTTTGCCTCGCATCGCGGCTTCGTTCGCGATCCAGTAGCAGTTATCCGGCTCCAACCCGCGCGCTCGCTTTTCGCCGTCGAAACGTGGTCGATCCGCCGGCCTTGATGGGTAGATCGAGTTCTTCCGTGAGGATATCAACGAGTCGCCCGAGCAAATAGCCCGCGTTATCGAGGGTCAGGAGTGGACTCATGATCTCCAGCCTCCCTCGGTCGTAGGTCAAGCGATACCCCGGACGCTCCTCGAAGAACTTCAACTGGCGCGAATACTCCCGCCAATCGACGTTCCGAATCAGCAGCCGCTGCCGGCGTCGCGTTCGCACATGCTGCATGGGTCGCTTCTCCTGTCCGGGTGAGCTTACGCGAGCAACGCCTTGACGACGTTGCCGTGAACGTCCGTCAAACGGAAGTCGCGTCCCTGGAAGCGATACGTCAGCTTCTCGTGATGGATGCCCAGGCAGTGAAGCAGCGTGGCGTTGAAGTCGTGGACGTGAACGGGGTCGCGGACGATGTTGTAGCAGTAGTCGTCTGTCTCGCCGTAGGTGATGCCAGGCTTGATGGCGCCGCCAGCCATCCAGACCGTGAAACAGCGGCCATGATGATCGCGGCCATAATTGGTCTTCGACAAGCCGCCCTGACAATAAACCGTCCGTCCGAACTCGCCGCCCCAGACGACGAGCGTATCCTCGAGCAATCCTCGTGCTTTCAGGTCCTTCACGAGCGCGGCCGACG
>JBBRIK010000765.1:0-3982 GCA_038221045.1 Gemmatales bacterium | reverse complement strand
TGTGTGTGTGCTTGTTGAAATCGGTCGTCAGGGGATAGAGCCGAGAGCCGGTCCCGCCACACAGGATAATTCTTTTCATGCCCTACCGGAGCGTCAGCGCATCAAAAGCCCCGAATCTTTCAGCGGCTGGAGTCGTTCACGGCTTGGAGAAGGAGTTCCCCTCCGTGGAGGTGAGAGATTACTGTCTGTCGAGACGCAGGTGCAAGACCCTGCACCCACACGCATGCTCACCGGCTTGTCGGCAACGGGTCAAAATGTCCTTGGAAGTGCCTCCCGTTTCGTCAAGAGCATCGGTAAGGATAGGAAGTCGCCCGAATGCCTTCTCTTGGTAGAAATCTTCGGCTAAATAAACGATCACGGGTTGTCCCACCGGGTGCCGTTCCAGTACCGCAGTTCGACCGACATGCCCGGTGGAATATGGAGGGTCTCGGACGTCGGGTCCTCCGTCACGTTCACGCACATGACCTTCCCCCCGACCCGTGCCACGGCGATGACGAGCCGGTTTTCCAGCAAGTCCCGGACGTATCGCTCGACCGCCTCCTGCTCGGATATACCCCAGGCGACTGCCAGGTCGTGGGCGTGACGGTGCCAGAGGTAGCCGTCAAAGCCCAGGCACACGACCCCGTCATCGGCGGTCTGAACCAAGAAGCGAAGTAACCCGTCGGGGCTAACATACTCTGCATTAGTCATGCCTCACCCATGCCCAAATGCACGTCAATCCCAGAGAATGCCATGTCGAACCTCAGAGTATACGGTGAATGTCCTTTCGTGGAGAGAACCGCTTATTCTCGCCTGCACATCACCTCCTTGACTTCAACAAAGCAATAATAGCGGCGTTCTTATGTCCAACGCAACAGAATGACTCCAGGGCATCCGAGAACATAACCACTTTCAACTTTTACTTGATAGCCCTCATAAACCGAGTTCTGAAGCCATGATTTAGCATTTTCGAGATCAACCACAACACCATCGGGAAGCAGACAACGTATACCCACACGCTTCCTCGCGAGATCGAGGAGATCGTTCCACGCTTCAACCCAACGCATCTCGGTTTCCTCATTGCTTGCCATGAACCCTCCTGTAAATTTTCGGCAACACTCGTTGCTGTGACGTATGCTTTCACAGCATTGTAAGGGGCAGGAACCATGCACGCTACCCGGCAAAAGGGACAACAGAGATACAGGGTGAGGATACCTGCCCTTCCTTATTATTGACGTAAGTATATTATTTATAAGATACTTACGTCAATGTTACGTTTTCCTGATTCGGCACGAATGGACGTTACCATTGAGCGTCTAGACCGATGGCCCTGGAGGATGCACCACGATGATGGGCAAGCGACCGGCGCTGGTTTCGGACGATCAGCGACTCGCCCTGGCCGTCCAGGCCTATCTCAAGGACTCTCTCGGACAGGCGCCCGTTCTGTGCCGGTTTGATGCCGTGCAGGAGCAACTCGGACCCTTGACCGAGTCTCCCTTGCTGCTGGCCGTCAGCGGGGCTGCCTCATTTGTGGCGATGGTCCAGTCGCTGACCTTGCAGCGTTTTCCGCGTCCGATCGTTCTCCTTGATGGCCCGCGCGAGGCGTTTGCCGAGGCGTGCGCTCTCGTCTCGACGCACGTCGCGGCCCTGATTCACTGGCCCGAGGAAGCGCCGACGCTGGTTCGACTACTGCGCGAGCAGCTGCCGCGTCCTGGCGATTTCCGCAGTCCCAAGGACGAATCGGTCACCGACGTCATTCGCCGCCGGCTGCTCGGCTACACGCCGTCGCTGATGCCGTTGCTGGAGTGTCTCACGCTGGCCGCCCTGCACGATGTGACCGTCCTGCTGACCGGCGAGACAGGCACAGGCAAGACGTATCTGGCGAAACTGATGCACGACTGCTCGCCGCGAAAGGCCGAGCCATTCCTCGTCGTCCCCTGCGGCGCTCAACCCGCCAATCTGGTCGAGAGCGTCTTCTTCGGTCACGTCAAGGGAGCGTTCACCGGGGCGGATCGCAGCAAGGAGGGCAAGTTCGCCGTCTCCGGGCGGGGAACGCTGCTGCTCGACGAGATTGACACGCTCACGGTGGAAGCGCAGGCGGGCCTGCTCCGTGTCATCGAAACGGGCGATTTCGAGCCGGTCGGCAGCAATGAGACGCAGAAGTGCGAGGCGCGGATCATCGTCGCCAGCAACTGGGACCTGGAGGAAGCGACGCGCCAGGGCAAGTTCCGCTCGGACCTCTATTATCGCCTCAACGTCATGTCCTTTCATCTGCCGCCCCTGCGCGAGCGCATCCAGGACATTGCGCCTCTGGTGCGCAGCGTGACGGCGCGCTACAACGCCCGCTATCACAAGGACCTGTTTGAGATCTGCCCCGAGACGATGGCCGTGCTGGAGAATTTCGACTGGCCCGGCAACATTCGCCAGCTCGAAAACGTCGTGCAGCAGGCCGTGCTGGTGAGCAAGGGAACGGAATTGCGTCCGGAGGACTTGCCGCCCTTCGTTCGTCAAGCCGTCTCAGCTCCCCTTGTCCTGAACGGCCACGCCTCCGAGGACGAGACGCTGGAGCGCAGCCGGGAAACCACGGAGAAGATCGCGATTCAGCGAGCCTTGCAGGCCCACAATTTCAGCCGCACGAAGGCTGCCCACGCGCTGGGCATCAGCCGGGTCACGCTCTACAAGAAGATGCAGAAGTACGGTCTGATGGCTCCCTCGCGCGGCGTCCATCAGGCCAACGGCAGCTGATCGAACGCACTTCTCCGGCCCTTATCTGGGCCTGCTTCATTTCCCAGGCAGAACAAAGAAGCGAATCCTCTGGACGGGGGATGCAACTCGCGCCCACAATCAACATTCGTGATCGCGATGCGCTCGCCATTCCAGACCGGGAGGCTGCCATGAGCATTCGTTGGGTTTCGGCCACACTCGGCCAAACGACGTGGACCGTCCTCGCGCTGGTGACGTTCGCCGTCATCGGCGGGCGGAGTGCGGCCGATGAGGGACAGGCGGTGAAGATCCTGGCGCGCGGGCCGTGGCCTCATCTGCCCACGCACACCTCCGCTGGCATTGGCACGGATCGCGGACATCATCTCTGGGTCTTCCACAGCGAGCAGGAGCTGGCGAAGACTGCCGGCAACAGCGCGCGCATCACCGTCTCGAAGGCGCTCAAGACGAGCGCGATCGATTTCAAGAAATACATGCTCCTGGTGGTCGAGGACGGCACCCAGCCGATGGTCGGCGTCAGCGGCGGCGGGGCGCCCAGCGCCCTTTACGCCGTCGCCATCGTTCGCGTCGATCGCGATGAGGAGGCCAAGACGATGCTCGTCCACTGGCGTCTCGTTCCGCGCGGCAAGGACCAGGGAATTCTCACCCGGCCGCTCGAGGCCGTCCTGGTCGAGCGTTTCGAGGGCGAAGTGAAGTTCAACAAGCTGCCGCCCGCGGACAAACCGGGGAAGGAACCGCCGCTGGCCGGGAAAGATGTTCCCGTCGTGGCGCGGGCGTTCTGGCCCGACGGCTGGAGTCCCGAGGCGCCGCGCCAGCAGTGGTTCGTCCGAGAGTACGCGAACCTGATCGACTCGCGGCTGAACGCACCGGAGCATGTGCTGGAGCGGATGCGGGCGGAAGCCGCCGCCCGTTACGCCAAGGCCCTCAAGGTCGAGAGCATCGACTTCACGAAGCAGATGGTGATCGGGGTGAGTGGGGGCGTCCAGCCGGCCGGCGCTCGCGTCGAGGTCACACGGGTTGAGAGGGACGCGAAGGACAAGACGCTGACCGTTTCCTGGACGCTCCATCCTCCGAAGTTGGACAAGCCGGTCGAGGGCATCGCTCACCCGACCGAGGTGATCCTGGTCGATCGCTTCACCGATGCGATTCGTTTCCGGCAGGAGGCCACGAAGAAGGACTGACCGTCTGTTCCAGATGCGCCCTCGCCCCTGATGGAGAGGGGTGAAGTTGTGCTGTTGTGGGGTCTTTGGAGTGCGGCGATACATCGCCGCACTCCAAAGAC
>JBBRIK010000764.1:0-3987 GCA_038221045.1 Gemmatales bacterium | reverse complement strand
GTAATGCTCTTGTCTCATGACCATATAATACGGCGGAGGTCAATTTGCAAACTCCCTCTTAAAGTCAAACCACCTTTTAGTCAAATCAGGAGATGGCGAGGTTTCCCACATCATGGGAAGATAATCCCCCCGATCCACACCCACGATGTGCAGCACTCGGATGGTTTCCTTCTTCTGTCTGGGAAATTCATAGGTGATACGCAGAGATCGTTCGCGACAGGAAGGACATTGGCGAACGAGCAGTTCCTGATCCCACTTCGCCAGCAACAACTCGTCCCGCAGAAAATGGACGATGCCTCGACTCTTGCAAACGCTTTTGAATGAAGGAGGGGAGTAGCCACAGCGAGTACACTGCCACCAGTACGACGGCATAAAACCTCCAACAGCGTGAAAAGGCTCGGGAAAGTGGGTGCGAACCCGTTTCTCGGCACAGCGTTGCGCTCAGCCCTCTATCGTGCCGACTTCCTTTGTGATGACCCAGATCGGCTCACTTTTCGGCAGCCTCTCAGCAAGCCGCTTACGGGCGGCCTCCGCTTCTTCTTCCGTGGCGAAGCGCAACTGCGGCGACTCCTCGCCAAACAGGACCGATGCGCCTTCTTCGATGAGTGCCGGCCGGCACTGCTCCGGTGTCACCGGGTCGCCCTTCCGAAGTGCAGGGAAAACTTGATACGGCAACATACCGGCTGCGTGCGCTTCGGGAACCGTCAGGCCGCTGGCGAGGGCGATCCGATTGCGATATTCGGTCCCCTCTGCCTGCTCATAAGCGCGAAGGATGGTGGCCGTTCGATCCTCCAGCGGAATTTGATCCCACTCGTCCCAGATGACATTCACGCGGAGTTTCCCCGTCGGGAACTCCTCTTCCTCAATCACAGGCTGTCCGCCCTGCCGCTCGGACTTCAGTTCCTCAACCAACCGCTCGACCAGATTGCCGACGGTGCGGCGCGGTGGTTCCTCAAAGTTTCTTCGCTTGCGCGGCATGCTGTTTCTCCTTACAAGAGGGTGGAATTAACGAGAAGCCATTCGGTGGCCTCGCGAACCTGCCGGACCTCGTACAGGTACGCGCGGTTCTTGTGGTAGCGGAGCGTCTCTCTCCACAGTTGCCAGATGCGTTGCCCGCATCTTTGAACTTGTGCGGCGAAGGCGGGCGCGTAGGTCGTGGCCGGGTTCAAGGCTTGTACACCCACGAGCAATTCCGCCCATGCACGGACGTTGTGCCCAGCCCCCTGGTTCGGCCAGGCGATGCTCAGCGGCGCGGCTCGACCGAGGTTGATGGCAGGCTGGATGTGTCCCGGCACAGTAATCACTTGACCCTCCGCCAGCCCGTTAAGCGCAAAGTAGGCGGCCTTCAGCGTCATCTCTGCTGCATACCCCCAGAGATAGATGGCCGCAGTCCGGTTTCCGGCTCCCACAAGCGCCAGACCGTCATTGTAACGCTGCCGGGCGCTAGCCCGGAACTCACGAATGCTGTCCGGCTGACAACGGTCAATCAATCTCCTGGGCATGGGGACTTCTCCATCCATCCACTGCTCGATCCTCCTTACGGTAGTTTCGCTGGCAACATTCTATTGCGGATGTCGCGGCAATGCTTGCCGCTCGCCACTTCAATATCGGTACCGTAGGATGAGCGCGGCCTAGTTCGCGAACTTCTTCATGGCCTCTTCATGAACACCCCGCCTCGCCGACACAGAATCGGGGGCGAAACCCAGGCGCTCCTCGGTCCGGCTCGACGAGCAAGCTGGATCGATGCCCTCGTCCTGGCCGGACTGTTCGGCCTGCTCCTGGGGTTGTTTGACCTGGCCCGCCTCTGGACCGGCCCGCATCGCGCCAGCATTGACATCGATCTGTCACCGTGGGCGCTGCCTCGCTACACGTTCTACTCGCTGGCGCGCGGCCTGATCGCCTACGGCATCTTGCTCGGTTTCACGCTCGTCTACGGCTACTGGGCTGCTCACGACCGGCGAGCGGAACGCGTCCTCATCCCGCTGCTCGACATCCTCCAAAGCATCCCCGTCCTCGGCTTCCTGCCCGGCCTGCTGCTGGCCCTCGACGCGGTTTTCCCTTCGAGCAACATCGGTCTCGAACTGGCGGCGGTGCTGATGATCTTCACCGGCCAGGCGTGGAACATGACGTTCAGCTTCTATCATTCGCTCCGATCGCTGCCGCAAGAGCAGCGCGAGGTGGCTCAACTCTTTCGCTTCAGCGCCTATTCGAGGCTCGCGAGGTCAGTCAGGTCTTCACGCTGCCTAACGGCAAGCCGATTTGCGTTCTGGAGAACGTGTCGCTGGCCATCCATGCCGGCGAGATCGTCGCCTTGCTGGGGCCATCCGGCTGCGGCAAATCGACTCTCTTGCGCATCCTGGCCGGGCTGATCCGGCCGACACGGGGTCAGGTGTTCTATCACGGCCAGCCGCTCGAAGGACTCAATCCGGGAGCCGCCCTCGTCTTTCAGAGCTTCGCCCTGTTGCCCTGGCTGACCGTGGCCCAGAACGTCGAGGTGGTGCTGAAAGCGGCTCGACTGCCCCGGACGCGCATTCAGGAACGGATTGAACACGTCGTTCATCTGGTGGGGCTGGCCGGCTCCGAGGAAGCGTATCCGCGCGAGCTATCGGGCGGCATGAAACAGCGCGTCGGCATGGCTCGCGCCCTGGCAGTCGATCCGGAGGTCCTCTTTCTCGATGAGCCGTTCAGCCAGGTGGACGCCCTGACGGCCGAGAGCCTGCGCGCCCAGGTGATCGACATCTGGTCGATGGCTAGTGGGCATCCGTCGTCGGTGGTGATGGTCAGCCACGACATCAAGGAAGTGGCCTACATGGCCGACCGCATCGTTATCCTGGGCACCAACCCCGGCCGTATCCGCACCATCGTCGAGAATCGCCTACCCAGGCCGTGCGACTACCGCGCGGCCGAGTTGCTGGCGCTGATCGATCAACTGCACGACATCATCACCGGCCATGAGTTACCCGACCAGCCGCCCACGGCTGCTCCCACCGCCAACGTCGAGCCGTTCCCGGAAGCGGACCCGCTCGAGGTGGTCGGTCTGCTGGAATATCTCGACGCGCGCGGCGGCAAGGAGGACATCTTCCGGATCTGTGCCGACACGCATCGCGAGTTCGGCCGGTTGCTGAACATCGTCGAGGCGGCGGAATTGCTCGAACTGGTCGATACGCCGCGGCGGATGGTCGTTCTCGACGCGATGGGCAAGGCAATCCTCATGGCGGAACCTGCCGCGCGAAAGGCGATCTGGCGCGGGCAGCTGCTCAAACTGCGGCTATTCCAGTTGCTGAACGACATGCTCCAGAAGGAACATTCCCACGCACTCGAGCGCGACACGGTCGTGGAGACGCTCATCCTGCACTTGCCGGAGGAACACTACGAGAAGTGTTTCGACACGCTGGTGCGCTGGGCGCGTTATGGCAACCTGTTCGCCTACGACGAAGCGAGCGAGAGGCTGTCGCTGCAGTGAGAGGCGAACAGCACGCTTACGCCGGGCTGCTCGCCGTAGAATGACATGCGGAGGTGATTCATGATCGCATTACGGTTATGCAGCGGAACGCTACTACTGAGCCTGATCGGTCCAACCCTGGCGGCTCCGCCGGCCGATGCGGTCGAGCGCGGCAAGAAAGCGCTGCTGGGCCAGGCCTTCAATCCACCGGTGTTCAGCTTCAAGGCGTACGACAACGTCTGGAAAGTCTGGGGTCTTGACTCGAAGCCTGCCGACTTCGAGCAGCAGTTTCGCGAGCGCTACGGCCTGCATGAGCCGACCTACGCGAATGGCCGCTTCCCGATGGGGCTGCGCGAGTCGGCGGGGGTGTTCGGCAACGGCCTGACAACCGACTGCATGGCCTGTCACGGCAGCTCGATCGTGGGGCAAAGTTACGTCGGCCTCGGCAACGTCAGCGGCGACTATCACGCCCTGCTGGAGGAACTGTCCATCGCCGACGGCCGGCAACCGCGGCTCTCCTTTCAGTTCACGCGCGTCCGCGGCAC
>JBBRIK010000763.1:0-3993 GCA_038221045.1 Gemmatales bacterium | reverse complement strand
ACGCGACCATCACCGAACTGTATTACTTCGACGTCGAGAAACTCACCGAGCAGAAGGTGGACCTCGGCTGGGAGCGAGGCCTCGGCGATCAGGTCGAGAACGACTCCAAGGAAGGCTTCGTCGTAACGCGCGACGGCTTTCTCGCCCTGCTGTCCGACGGCGTCCGCTTCAAGGCGGCTCGCTACACACAGACAGGTCCGGCGGCGTGGAAACGCGACGCTCTGACGGGCGAGCATGTGGCGAACGTATTCGGATTCGCCGTCAGCCCCGATGCGAAGGCCGTCGTCTACGCGCATTCGACGGCGAGTTCGCCGACGCAGTGGTATCACGCCGGCCTGCAAGGCGCGGCCCTGAAGGACATGCAGCCCATTGCCCGCGTCAACGAGAACTACAAGGGTCTCACCAAGGCCAAGGTCGAGTTGATTCGCTGGAAGGGGGCGCTCAACGAGGAAGTCGAGGGGCTGCTCTATTATCCGCACAACCACAAGCCGGGGACGAAGTATCCGCTGATCGTGATGATCCACGGCGGGCCTTTCGGCGTGGACACCGACTCGTGGGAGGAGACGTGGGCGTATCCGGTCAACCTGGTCTGTCAGCGCGACACCTTCGTGCTGAAGCCGAACTATCACGGCAGTTCGAGTTATGGGCTGAAGTTCGCCGAGTCAATCGCCAACGGCAAGTATTACGATTTGCCGCTGGAGGACATCGAGAAGGGCGTCGATTCTGTCATCGCCAAGGGACTTGTCGATGGCGCGAAGTTGGCGACGATGGGCTGGTCGAACGGGGCCATCCTGTCGTCGGCGCTGATCGTCAAGAACCAGCGCTACAAGGCGGCGTCGATGGGAGCGGGCGGCGCGGAGTGGGTGGCCGACTGGGGGGCGTGCGAGTTCGGCATGTCGTTCAGCAACTACTACTTCGGCAAGTCGCCGATCGAAGACCCGCTACTGTATCAGAAGATGGCGCCGCTCTATCAGTTCGACAAGGTGCGGACGCCGGCCATCATCTTTCAGGGCGACAACGATCGAGCAGTGCCGCCGCATCACGGCTGGGCGCAGTTCCGCGTCCTCCAGCAACTCGGCAAGACGGACGTAAAGCTGATCTTCTTCCCCGGCGAGCCGCACAGTATCGGCAAACTGGCGCATCAGCGGCGCAAGTTGATCGAAGAACAGGCATGGTTCGACAAGTACCTGTTCGGTTCGCTCAAAGAAGAGAACCCGGCTTTCAAAGCCACGTCGCCGCTGGCGATGGCCCTGAAGTTGAAGGGATCGAAGCGTGAGGGAACGCGCTACGGCGTGAAGCTCAAGAGCGTTCTCGCGCCGGAGACGGTCGAGTTCGAGGGGCTGACGCTGGGCCGCTTCGAGGTGACGCAGGCGCAGTACGCGGAGTTCGACAAGAACCTCAAGATCGAGGCGGGCAAGGAGAACTATCCGGTAACGGGCATCGGCTTCGAGAAGGCCCAGGCGTATTGTGTCTGGCTGAGCAAGCAGACCGGCGAGGTGTTCCGCCTGCCCGACGAAGAAGAAGGAGCCGCCCTGTACGAGGAGCGCGAAGCCGAGGGAGAGAACACTCTCGATTACTGGGCTGGCTACGGGCTGAATCCCGACGATGCAGCCAAACTGCGCGAGAAGATCAAGGAGTTGGGGGGAACCGCGCCGCTACTCCGCGCGGTCGGACGCTTCAAGGCCGCGGGGAAGGACGAGTCGGTCTTCGACCTGGGCGGCAACGCGGCCGAGTGGGTGGTGCTGGAGAACGGCAAGGGCAAGGTGATGGGCCGTTGCGCCGCCTGTCCCGCGGACGAGAAACGCTCCACGGCCCAGCCGCCAGCGGAGTATGTCGGATTCCGGGTCATCAAGGGAGAGAAGAAGCGAGAATGACTAATTTCTAAGGACGAATGACGAAAGAATGAGTAATGCCCAATGTCGAATGCCAAATGCCAGGGCATTCGACCTCGTCTGTGATTGGTGATTTGTCATTACTCATTCTTTCGTCATTCGTCCTTAGAAATTAGTCATTCGGAAGCCATTCGTCCTTAGAAATTAGTCGTTTTGAAGCCCTTCCGTTATAATACATATCTCTCCCGACAGGGCCGACCGTCCCCACGCGGGCTATTCCGCGAAGAGAAAAGCTGATGAAGAAGCGCGTCGATACTATCCGCAACGTGGCCATTATCGCTCATGTCGATCACGGCAAGACTACGCTCGTCGATCAACTCATGCGCCAGTCCGGACTGTTCCGCGAGAGCGAGTTGCGCGGCGACTGCATCCTCGATTCCAACGACCTCGAACGCGAACGCGGCATTACCATTCTCGCCAAGAACATCGCTCTTCAAGTGGGCGACGTGAAGATCAACATCATTGACACGCCTGGCCACGCCGACTTCGGCGGCGAGGTCGAGCGCGTCCTCAAGATGGCCGACGGCGCGCTGTTGCTCGTCGATGCCGCCGAGGGGCCGTTGCCGCAGACGCGATTCGTCCTGCGCAAGGCGTTCGAGAGCGGATTGCGTCCCATCGTCATCATTAACAAGATCGACCGTCCCGACGCCCGGCCTGCCGAGGTCCTCAACGCCGTCTTCGATCTGTTCGTCGATCTGACCTCGGATGATGCCACGCTCGACTTCCCAACGGTCTACGCTTCGGGCCGGCAAGGCATCGCCACGACCGACCTGAAGGTGCCGGGGACCAACATCCAGCCGATGTTCGACGTCATCCTCAAGAACGTGCCGGCCCCTGAAGTCGATCGCGATGCGCCTTTGCAGATGCTCGTCGTCACGCTCGACTACAGCGACTACGTCGGCCGGATCGGCATTGGCCGAGTCGTCGCCGGCAAGATCCGCAAGAATCAGCGCATCGCGCTGCTGAAGCACACGGGCCGGCGCATCGACCTCAACGTGAAGCAGTTGTTTACCTTCGACCGTCTCGGCCGGACCGAGACCGACGAAGTGCAGGCCGGCGACATCTGCGCCGTTGTCGGAATCGACGAGGTCGATATCGGCGACACCATTGCCGACGTCGAGAACGCGGTGGCCCTGCCGCCGATCACGGTCGATGCGCCGACGATCGAGATGGTCTTCCGCATCAACGATTCGCCGTTCGTCGGTCAAGAAGGCCAGTACGTCACCAGCCGGCAATTGCGCGACCGGTTGATGCGGGAGCTGGAGTCGAATGTCGCCCTGCGCGTCCAGCCTGACGAGGAGAAACGCGACGAGTTCCACGTCGCCGGGCGAGGCCTGTTGCATCTGTCGATCTTGCTGGAGAACATGCGCCGCGAGGGCTTTGAGCTGTCGGTCGGCAAGCCGCGCGTCATCAACAAGGAGATCAACGGGCAACTCTGCGAGCCGATCGAGTACCTGGTGGTCGATGTGCCGCTGGCGTCCGTCGGCGCGGTGATGGAACTGGTCGGCAACCGGCGCGGCGAGTGTCTGAAGATGGAGGCCCACGGCGAGTTGTCGCATATCGAGTTCACGATCCCGGCGCGCGGCCTGATCGGCCTGCGGACGCGGTTGCTGAACTCGTCGGGCGGAGGGGCGATCATGCATCACACCTTCTACGACTATCAGCCTCTCCGGGGGGCGATTCCGACGCGTCTCAATGGCGTCATGATCTCGACCGAGACAGGCCGCTCGACGGCCTACGCCCTGGACAACTTGCAGGAGCGAGGCAACCTTCTGATCGGTGCGGGCGAGCAGATTTACGAGGGCCAGATCGTGGCGGAGCACTGCCGCGACAACGACCTGGGGGTAAACGCCTGCCGGGAGAAGAAGCTGACGAACATGCGCGCCTCCGGGACCGACAAGGCGATCATCCTGAAGCCGCCGCGCCAGTTGACGCTGGAACTGGCGCTGGAGTACATCGAGGAGGACGAGTACGTCGAGGTGACGCCGGGAGCGATCCGACTGCGCAAGTCGTACCTCAAGGAGAACGACCGCAAGAAGTTCGCGCGGCACGTCTGAGGTTAGCCGCGACGCGAGTCTTCGAGCGGAGCGCGTCTCTCCCC